>DAOVSY010000546.1 GCA_030633365.1 Spirochaetaceae bacterium
ATAAACTGATGACGGGTGCCAGAATACGGTCCCTCAAAGCCAAGTTTCCGCAATCGTTTGATGAAATCTCGCCGCTTACAAGGCTTCCACTGGCTCATATGTAGGAGTAGTATTCAGATTAATTTTTGCGATTACTGGCAAAGGATGACCTAATTTCAGACCAACTAGAAGATAATTAAAAGCCTCTGACAGGGTGGGAAAAACTTTAAAGGCATGCAGAATCATTAAAAATTAACAGATTAAGGTGATAACATGTGTTTTATAGATTCTTCTGTTAATGTTGACATTGACCCTGGTCAGATAACAGGTGTGCAGTATGTATGCAGGGAATGTAAAAACAAGTTCAAGGGTCTTGGGAAAAAGGTAAGCTGTCCAGCCTGCGGTTCGATAGATCTTGAAAAATTCTGAATTATCAAATATGGCTCAGGTTCGACATAAAAAAAGCTAAACTCCTGAACAGGCGGAAGTTCCTGAACCCTGACAGCATTCTGGTAATGCTCGGGCAAAGACCTGACGGTGGGTTAATTGTCCTTGATTCAGGCGTACTTGACGATGCAGATACCCTGAAACATGTGGATGCTGTATCCACGATGATAGCAAGGGAATCACCGACATGGACAGTATGCGATTCAGGCTATGGTAAACCCAAGAACCAGATGCTTATGCGTGCCTTCCCTGGTTGTGTCTGGAGTTGTTTCTCAAACAGTTCCTCAAATACCCTGCCTTCATGGAATGTGCTGGAAGAGCTAAACGGCATGACCTGAAACAGGAAGACTGGCAGTACCATGTTCGATTAACCATACCGTGATGTGTGAGAATATCGAGAACATGGTTGCAAAAAAGGACCTGCACTTTTGCTATTACCCTGACCAGCGTGACCGCATAGATACGTTCTTTTATGAACTAACACAGGCAGATACTGAAGAGGTTAATACCAAACACGGGAAAGAGCGGAGGTTTATGATTTCACCTGCTCATGGTTATGCTGCACTTTCGTATGCTGCTTTGCCATTTATTGAACAGACAATGGAAGATGTGCTTTCAGCGCCGGTGAGGTTTGCGAGGGGGAGGAGGTTTTAGTGGTAGATACGTCAAAATAATACTTTCAGTCCACTTTTAGTAAATTGTTTTTAATCCTTCAAACGCATGAATTGATTGGAATGAATGATCGAAAGAAAGAGCTTCGTCATGACAGGCATACGGTGTCGCTGCTGACAGACCACATGGTATTTTCTCCAAAATACAGGGGAAAGATACTGGTAGGTGATGTCGCAATGATAGCGGAAGGAATTATTTGTAAAACCTGTAAGGAAATGGGTATCGAAATAATAGATATTGCGGTAAATCCAGACCATGTACATCTTTTCATAAAATATCCGCCAAAATATTTCGTAAGTTATATAGCAAAGATGCTCAAAGGTAGGAGTAGCAGAGTTCTGAGAAAAGAATTTCCTGAATTAAAGAAATGGTGCGGGGATCATCTCTGGGCTCCAAGTTGTTATCATGGTTCAGTTGGTCAAGGCTGGGACGTGGTTGAAAGGTATATATCAGCACATAATTCCTATGAATATAATAGGAAATAAGCTAAAAACGCCACATACATGCCCGGTACATTTGTACGGGGTATACCGTGACTTACAGCATAAATGAATTATGCTCGGGTAAACAATTGGGCTCAGGACACTACCTTAAATTCACTAATAAATTGCACAGGTGCACACTGTAACATAAATCTGAATATCTACTTAATATTTGCAAGCAAATTCATTGCATACATTTATACCAGATATTCATATCCTCAATATTTCCTGAGATATTAGTATTGTTTAGTAATGTACCGGTGTATGAATATCCTGATTTACTAAATAAGATATTTATTCCATATGAAATAGCCCGTGCAATTGTGTAGACCACTCTTATATTTTTCGTTTGCATTTCATTTTCCATACATTGCAAAAGATATGATGCAAATCCCCGACCTCGATACTCAGGCAAAGTAGCAAAATCAGTCATCTCTGCATTTTGTGACTTGATATCCATTTCAGAAGATGATAATGAAACAATTTCAT
>DAOVSY010000116.1 GCA_030633365.1 Spirochaetaceae bacterium
GTGTAGTTAAGCTTAATAAAGCTGTAGGCAAGGAAATAATAACCATTGAAGGCATGGAAACAGAAGACGGCACTCTTCACCCAATACAGCAGGCTTTTATTGATGCTGGTGCCATCCAATGTGGTTTTTGTACTCCGGGAATGGTAATGAGTGCCCATTCGCTTCTTTTACAGGATAAAGAACCATCCAGGGATCGTATTAAAAAAGCTATTGCCGGAAATCTGTGCCGATGTACAGGATATCAGCAAATAATAGATGCAATTGAAAATGCTGCAGAGGTAATGCAGGAAGAGTAAATGTACATCCCTGGGTTCTACTTGATTTGTTCCTGCTGTTTTTTATAAATTTCACGTAATTGATCAAAATCTTTGTTGATAAAAAGGGTAAATCCTTGGAGGTCAGCTTTTTTTAATGCATATCTGCCTTCCTCTGTAGTATTCATTGAAAGAAGAATTTCTAATAGTTTTCCTTTTATTTCATTATTCATTCGCCTGCTTACGACAAATGGACCCAGAGGGAAAGGATTTGACTTTTCAATTACTTTTAAAAGATTTTTTACTTCAGGATCACTTTCTTCAAAAATAAATGAGGCAACAGCTCCTGCATCAACTGTTTTGTTTAGTACTGCATATAGAATTGAATCCTGTTTTTGGAAATAGATAAACTGTTTTAAATCTTTATAAATATCGATATCTGTGTCTAATAATAATTTTTGGGGTATAAGAGTAGAACTTGTAGAATTGGGGTCACCAAAGGCAAAAATTTTCCCTTTAATGTCTTGTATGTTTAAAACTGGACTACCTTTTTTTACTACAATATAGGATTGATAGCTGCTCTTTCCTTCTTTCAGTCTTTCTGCAATTGGAATTATAATATTCTTTTCCTCCATTTCGAGGAATGATAGAGCATTTAATATTCCAATATCCAAAACTCCATTTATAAATCCTTCCTGAGTTTCTGCATATGAAGCCGTTCTGACGAAATTCACTTTCATCCCCATTTTATCTGATAGATAATCCATCATAGGGGTAAATTTATTAATAATTGATACAATATTTTCACCGGAAGCATAACCAAAATTTAATTCCTCTGCATTTAAACTGAAAACAGATGCAATAATAATATTGATAAAAAATATGTATTTGGATAATGTTCTCATATAACTTAGAATACTTTATCAGAATACTATAATCAAGTTGGAAAATTAGAATGCGTCTTTCAGTTAAGTTTAGTCTTGTTATCTCTAGTCTTTTTTTTGTTACGATTGTTTTATTGATTTTTATTAATATCAATCAGAACAAATTATTCTTACAGAATGAGGTTCGTAAGAAAGGGCAGACTCTTGCTCAGGCTGCTTCAATATCATGTCTGGATCCGTTTTTAAAGATGGATTTTGCAACATTGCGGCGATATTGTGAAAGTATTGCAAGAGATGAAGATGTAACTACCATATCAATCCTTGATACTGATTATATCATCAAAATGAATAATAATATTCAACTATTGGGAGATTCCTGGAAGGATGAAATTAGCTCTGATTTAGGTTATTACCAGCTGATTGATTCTATCAGGTTAGCTGATACAGTGATAGGATATGTATATATTACAATGAATACGCTGAATATACAGGATGAATTGAAACAGCTGGTATTCAAAAATATTCTTCTTGGTGCAGGCCTCACTCTGATTGGACTTGTTTTTGCATTATTTATGGCAAAAAGAATCACAACACCTTTAAATGCCCTCACTATCTTTGCTTCCAGAGTAGCTGAAGGTGATTTCAATACTATTCCTGAATCTTCTTCTTCTGATGAGGTAGGTATTCTTTCACGTTCTTTTAATCTTATGATATCTAATCTTAAAACATATATTGATGCACGAACACGAAATGAACGTCTGACCATGGCCGGTAGATTATCTTCTGTCATTGCACATGAAATTCGTAATCCCCTTGAGCCCATAAAGGGTGCTGCTACTATGCTTCGAATGAAAAATCCGGATAATGTTTGGGTAAATAAATATACAAATATTATAGAAGAAGAAGTTGAAAATTTATCGGATTTTATTGATAATTTTCTGGATTTTACAAGATCCGGTGCACCTTCTTTTAAAAAAATGAATATTAATACTCTTATCAACCAGATAAAAGATCTTACAGCGGATTATATTCGTCAGCATGGTAATGATTTAACCCTTGTTCTGGATAATTCCATATCAGATAGTTATTTTGATCCTAATAATTTAAAACAGGTTATTATGAATTTTATCATTAACTCAGTACAGGCTATGGAAGGACTCCATGGGGTACTTGAAATAGTTACTACTTTGGAGCAACTTGAGAATGAAGGTAAGGTTCTTATAGTTAAAGTGAAAGATAACGGTGTTGGTATTAAGCCCGATATATTAGAAAAGTTATTTGAACCGTATTTTTCCAATAAAGAGCAGGGGACAGGTCTGGGGCTTTTTATCAGCCAGCTTCTTATTGAAAAGCATGGTGGAAAGCTTTTGATTGAGAGTCGGTTTGGTGAATGGACAGAGGTTCTTATGTGGATCCCTTTTAAGGAAGAACAGGATGAAAGCTAATAGTATTCTTATTTGTGATGATAAGGCAAATATAAGAGAAATTTTAAAAGATTTTTTTATGGAAAAGGGATTTTTTGTCTTTACTTCCGGTTCAGGAGAGGAATCACTGGAACTAATTGAAAAGGAAACTCCGGATATTGTCGTATCAGATTTTAAGCTTCCAGGAATTTCAGGGATAGAATTAGTAGAGGAAATTCATCGTAGAGACAGTAACATTCCTGTTATTGTCATAACAGCATTTGGGTCAATACCAAATGCTGTTGAAGCAATGCGAAAAGGTGCCTATGATTATCTTACAAAACCAATAGATTATGATTTGCTTTTTTTTGTAGTAAGTCGTGCACTTGAACAGAGAATGATTTACGAACAGAATACTGCTTTAATTAAAGAACTAAAGAGTGTTTATGGAGTACAAAACCTGATAGGGAATAGTTTGGAAATGAAAACTCTCTATCAACTTATAAACACAGTTGCTAAATCTGCAACAAATGTACTTATTCAGGGGGAAAGCGGGACAGGTAAAGAATTAATTGCACGGACTATACATTATACAAGTGCAAGAAGGGACAAACCTCTTGCTATTGTAGATTGTGCTGCTCTACCAGATAATTTATTGGAAAGTGAACTCTTCGGGTATGAAAAAGGTTCTTTTACCGGAGCTGATACCAGGAAAAAAGGAAGAATTGAACTTTCCCAGGGAGGAACTCTCTTTTTAGATGAAATAGGAGAGATGAGTCTTCCTTTACAAGCAAAACTTTTACGGCTTATTCAGGAGCGTAAATTCCATAGAATAGGAGGTCTATCGCCAGTAGAGGTTGATTTTAGACTAATCGCAGCAACAAATAAAAACTTAAAGGAAGAAGTAAAGTCTCAAAGATTTAGAAGTGATCTCTATTACAGGTTGAACGTTGTCACGCTCCAGGCACCCTCTTTGGGGGACAGAAAAGATGATATCCCTCTCCTTACTAATCATTTTATAGAAAAAATATGTAAGAGGGATGGACTTATGAGAAAAAATATTTCGGATGAGGTTATTTCTGAACTTATCTCTTCTGATTGGCCTGGAAACGTAAGGGAACTCGAGAATTGTGTTGAAAGAATGATATTGTTCACAGAGGATAATACTATTCAAAAATCTTTTCTGGCTAACTGTCTCCCTGTTTACAAACAAAATACAGTTCTTCCGGATATTCTGGATTTAAATAAACTTGAAAAGGAAACTGTTTCAAGGGCTTTGGAACAATCTAATTGGAATAAAGTAGAAGCTGCTAAACTGCTGAATATTGGCAGAAAAGCTCTATATAATAAAATTAATAAATTTGAAATCAAAAAAAAATAGCATATCTGTGCTATATGGCACAGAATAAGTCTCAATTAATGTGCTGATTGGCACACCCCCTCTGTAATTATTCTTCTCTAAGGCTTTTACAACCCAGTTCAGTGTTGGCATGAAACTTGCTTGTAGATTGGTAACATAAATCTTTGGAGGACATATGAAAAATTTACGTATTTTTATTTTATTACTAGTTTTGTTACCGGTTTTAGCCTTTGCAAATGGAGAGAATGAAGATCAGACATCTGATAATTTTCCAGCAAAACCCATAACAATTATTGTTCCATCAAGTGCTGGAGGAGGGACTGATACTATGGCCCGTCTTTTTGCTGAAGTTGGAAAAGATCTGATTGGTCAGAATTTTGTTATTGTTAATAAAAGCGGCGCTGGCGGTCAAATTGGGTTTGAAGCAATAGCAAATGCAAATCCTGATGGTTACACTATTGGTTGTGCTTTTACTCCTCACATTGGGGCTCATATGGCAGCAGGAAGAGCAAAGTACACTCTTGACAGTTTTAGTCCACTTGCAAATTATGTAACAGATCCTGGTGTTCTTGTTACAAACATAAATAGCAAATTTATGACAGTTGATGATGTTGTAGCTGCAGAAAAAGCTAATCCTGGTTCTCTTACCGGGGCAACTACTGGTCCAGGAGGAGATGATTTTTTTGCATTGGTAAGTCTTGATATCGCTGCTGGAATAAATATTAAAGAAGTTCCTTCAAAAGGATCTTCAGAGGAAAAAGTAAATATCCTGGGTTCTCATGTAGATCTTGCTTTTATGAATTATTCTCAGATTGAGGCAAATTATAAAGCTGGAGATGTCCGGATATTAGCTGTTATGACTCCGGAACGTTTGCCCTATGAAAAGGATATTCCAACACTCACAGAACTTGGCTACGATGTATTCTCTGATTCATCCAGAGGTTTTATTGCTCCAGCAGGTCTCCCTGATTCTGTATATCAGAAACTGGAAAAAGTGTTCGCAGATGTTGTAAAAGATCCAAAGTTTATTGAAGCATCCAAGGGTCAGCTTCTTTTGAATTACATGGATGCTGAAAAGTATAGTAATTATCTTACTGATGGAAGTAAAACAACCGCATCTATTTTTGAAAATAACCCCTGGTAGGGGAAAGGGGATTATGTATGAAAGTTTCTTCTACTGATATTCTCTCCGGAATAATTGGAACTTGTATTGCGGTGGGCATGTATTTGTATGCAGGAACCTTCCCTGAGAGAGCTGCTTCTGCAGCTCTCTATATTAGGTTTCTTGCTATTGTATTGTTTCTTTTTTCAATTTTCCTACTGGGTAAGGCCGTTTATTTAAAAGATATCAAGATAATAGGATGGATTGAGCGTCCAGTATATTTTTATGCAACTGCTGGTCTTTTAATAGTATACATTATATTGCTGACTGTGATTGGTTTCTTTCCTGCAAGTTTTCTATTTATGATTGGCCTGGCATGGATACTTGGTTATCGTAAAATTATATCACTTTCTGTCGGGACAATTTCTCTTCTATCTGTAATTTATTTTGTGTTTATCCGTTTTCTGTCAGTGCCTGTACCTACCGGGCTTTTTTAAGGAGTTCTATAATGTTTGATTTATTAATAGCCGGTATGGGAAGATTAGCTGATCCTTTTGTCATCTTTTCAATATTTGCCGGTACTCTCGGAGGGATTATTATAGGTGCTATACCTGGTTTGACTGCAACGATGGCAGTTGCCTTATTGATTCCAGTTACTTTTGCTATGGATCCAGTGGCTGGCCTCGCTTTGATGGGCGGGGTTTATTCAGGAGGTATGTATGGAGGAGCAATTTCGTCTATCCTTCTAAAAACTCCCGGAACTCCAGCAGCAGCAGCAACAGCTTTTGATGGTTATCCATTAACCCGACAGGGGAAGGGGGGTGTTGCGATTACTGTAGCAACAGTTGCAAGTTTTACAGGTGGTATAGTGTCTACTCTTTTTTTAATTACACTTGCTCCCCTTCTTGCCCGAATGGCCCTGAAATTTGGTCCCCCTGAATATTTTCTTCTTGCCATTATGGGTCTTGCAAGTATTGTTACTTTGACTTCAGGGAATTTGGTTAAAGGTTTACTTTCCGGTTTGCTGGGCTTAATAATTGCTACGGTGGGAATGGATCCTATTGCAGGGTATATCCGGTTTTCTGCAGGTATCCCTGATCTGTATGAAGGTGTTTCCTTTATGCCTGCACTTATAGGTCTCTTTTCAGTGAGCCAAATTCTTGAATTGACAGCAGAAAGTAATATTGTCCAGGAGCTGAGTATTGATGTAAGCTCCTTAAAAAGAGAAAAATTACCCAAAGGGTTGGCTCCCACTATAGTGAGAGGTAGTTTGATAGGTAGTTTTGTAGGAATGCTTCCCGGTGCAGGTGCTACTATTGCTGCATTTATATCCTATAATTTTACAAAACAGTTTTCCAAGGATAAAGATTCTTTTGGAAAAGGAAATCCTAAGGGTGTTGCAGCTGCCGAGAGCGCAAACAATGGTGTTGTAGGAGGGTCTCTCATTCCGTTGCTGACCCTTGGTATCCCTGGAAACTCAGTAGCTGCAGCTTTGATGGGTGGATTGATGATAAAGGGATTAATTCCTGGGCCTGAGCTTTTTACAAAATATGGAGAGATAACCTATGCTTTTATTCTTTCACTACTAATTGCAAATGTAATTTTTCTTATTTTAGGATTATACCTCGCACCTTTTTTTGCAAGGGTTGCTACAGTTTCAAATGCAATTCTTATTCCTGCAATTGCTATTCTTTCTATAATAGGCAGCTATGCCATGAATAATAGTATGTTTGATGTTTACCTTATGCTATTTTTTGGTATAAGCGGGTATTTTATGCATAGGGCAGGTTTTTCTCTTGGAGCTATTGTGCTTGGTTTAATTCTTGGTCCAATTGCTGAACAGGGATTCGGGCAGTCTTTAATTATTTCCAGCGGCTCACCTCTTATCTTTATTTCAAGTCCTATTAGTCTAGTCCTTATTCTTATTACAGTAGCTCTTCTTCTTCCAGGTATAATAACGAAGAAGAAAGTGGATACTCTTGCTTTGGAAATTGAACGGGAAGTTTCCATTGAAGAGGATTAAATCTAATTCAGTTAAAAAATAACATGATTAATATAAAAAAGCTGTCCGGAACGGACAGCTTTTTTGTGAGGTATTTGCGATGTCTCTGATTACAGCTTGTTTTTGGCTATTTTGCACCATGTACTACCCTTATATTAGAGAAGAGCTGTTTTGTAAATACGAAATGTGATACAACGCAAAAAGCTTTGTGTGAAATAGACTTGGAATCATAATTATTAGGATGTATAATTATTACTACCTGATGGACAAACAATTCATAATGCATTTTTTGATCGTCGTTTCAAAGGAGTGAAAAAATGACTATAACATATTTTGAAACTACTGATACTGCCTTAATTGACTTTTCAGAGGGAACTGTCTTTGAAACTAAAGAGATAAATGAAAATATTGATATTGATAGTGAAGGTAATCTTGTTAGTATGATATTAGAGCATGCAAAAAAATCTGGAGCTCTCAATAAACTTATTTTTGAAGAAGTAAAATCAAAATCTGCATGAATGTGGAATATTTATTAATTATATTATATGAATTAGTGAAATGTATAAATAAAAAAGGCTGTCCGTTTTCGGGCAGCCTTTTTTTATGCTTTGAAAATATAATTTACATTATATATTTAATAATAAAAAGTATACCTACTATATAAGTTACAGGATGCACATCTTTGGCTTTTCCTGTAAAAACTTTCAGAAGAACATATGAGAGCATACCAAACATGATACCTTCCGCAATACTGTATGTAAGGGGCATCATTATAATTGTCAGGAATGCAGGAATTGCTTCTGTGTAATCATCAAAATCAACTTGTTTAATTGGAGACATCATAAAGAGACCAACAATTACAAGTACAGGCGCTGTAGCAGCACCAGGTATCATAAGAAACAGAGGTGAGAGAAAAAGAGCAACAATAAACAGTATAGCAGCTGTAAAAGCTGTAAGACCGGTTTTCCCGCCTTCTGCAACACCCGCAGCACTTTCAACATAAGTTGTAACAGTACTTGTTCCAAGAATAGCACCTACTGTTGTACCAACAGCATCTGCAAAAAGAGCAGCTTTTACTTTTGGAATGTTTCCATCTTTATCCACAAGACCAGCTCTTGTTGACACACCAATAAGAGTACCAACTGTATCAAACATATCTACAAATAGGAATGTAAACAGAACGATAAGCATATCCATTGTAAAAATCTGTGAAAAATCAAATTTAAAGAAAATTGGAGCCAATGAAGGAGGAGCCCAGCTTCCTGAAGGAGCTGAAGTAATCCCCATTGGGAAACCGATAATTGTTGTTGCAACGATTCCAAGAAGGAGTGCGCCTCTTACCTTGAAGGCCAGAAGTATACCGGTAATAACGATACCGATGATGGCAAGAAGGCCTGGCCCGCTTGTGACTTCACCAAGAGTTACAATTA
>DAOVSY010000622.1 GCA_030633365.1 Spirochaetaceae bacterium
GGGAACGCACTTGCCCCCGAAGCCCCACGTTCCTATGCGAGAGAATGCAGAATATGAGAACCTTTGATTTATTATCCTTGCTTAGAGGGACATAATAATATATAATCTTCCCTGCAAAGAAGGTTGATTATATATGATGAGAACACTTTTTAAACGTCTTATAACTGATTTTCACGAAGCGCCGTCCAAACAGGTGGTACCGCGTGATTATAATGTTCCTGTTGACAGCCGCAAAATTATATCTCTGATCGGGGTCAGAAGAAGCGGCAAAACTTTTTTGCTCTATTCACTTATAAACCAATTACGCCAAGAGCTTGATCCGCGCAACATTGTATATATCAATTTTGAAGATGATCGCCTTTACCCTTTAGGATTAAAAAACCTTGACGATCTCATTGAGGCATATTTTGAACTTTACCCCCAAAAACGGGATGAAAAAGTTTATTTTTTTCTCGACGAAGTTCAAAATGTTCCAGAATGGGAACGTTTTGTGCGTAGAATTTATGATACATTTAACCTGCAAATTTTTGTTACCGGTTCTTCCTCCAAACTTCTAAGCCATGAAATAGCCACCAGTCTGCGTGGACGGACGTTAACCTATGAAATTTTTCCTTTTTCCTTTCATGAGTACCTTGTTTATAAGGGAATAGAAATAAACTTCAATTCCTCAAGGAGCATCAGCTTCATTAAAAACGGATTCACGCATTATCTGACAGAGGGAGGATTTGCAGAAACTTTTGATGAAGACACGGACATACAAAAAAAAATATTGCGCGACTACCTGGATCTGATTGTTTACAGAGATGTTATTGAACGTTATAACATCAAGAACAGAGCATTGTTAAAGCGCCTTATAAAATATACTTTCTCCAATATAAGTACCCTGATCAGTTATAATAAACTTTACAATAAATATAAATCGTCAGGGTACAAAGTCAGCAAAGATACCCTCTACAACTACATCTCCTTTCTTGAAGATGCCTTCGCCTTGTTCACTATCCCGATTTTTAGAAACTCCGTTCATGAAGAACAACGCCATCCACGCAAAATATATGCTGTAGATACCGGATTTAAGTCTCTGTTCGATACCAGCCTCTCAGCGGATTTCAGCAAATTATATGAAAACCTGGTATTTTTACATCTTAGGCGAAAAATCGATCAAATTTATTATTTTAAACAAAAGTATGAGATTGACTTTTATTGCCGAATGCAGGAACCACAATTAATTAATGTCAGCTATGACATAAGCCATCCCCAAACCAAACAAAGAGAGATTAAGGCATTGCAGGAAGGTATGGCATACTTTAATATTAACAAAGCCACTCTGATCACCATGGATCAGGAGGAGTTGCTGAAAATTGCGGATCAAATAATTACAATAACACCAATCTGGAAATGGTTGCTGATGGAGTAATTTCATAAGTCAAACTATGGAGGAGGATTACTATGATTCGTTTGATTATTGGTGTGGTTTTGCTGACAGTATTTTGTGCTGTTTATGTGGAAGCCGGAGAAAAACCTGTATTCCAGACAACAAAAGAGGAGATCGTCAGGGAGCTGACCCGGTCTGTTTCACGCACCAGAGGATTTATCCCGGAAAGCCGGAAAAGA
>DAOVSY010000155.1 GCA_030633365.1 Spirochaetaceae bacterium
AGTTTTTTTTCGAAAACCGGGAAAATTCATTTAGTAATGCTCCTTAAACCCATCTAATCTGCTACATCATGAATCCATCTGCCAGACCTATATCGAAAAAACCCAAGTACTGCTTTTAAAGCCTCTTCTATAATAATAATTAATACAACTAAATGAAGAGGAAACTTTAGAATTAGGCCAAAGATAACAGCAAGAGGAACTCCAACAAACCAGGTACCAATAATATCTATCAAAAAAGAAAACTTAGTATCCCCACCGCCTCTGAATATTCCAATTATAAAATGAAGATTCAAGGACTTAACTACAGTAAATGCAGCCAGTATATACATAACTAAAGTAGCAGATCTTCTGACATTATCTGAGACATTAAACAGTAAAGGAACATAAGGTGCTATAAATAAGAGGATACTTCCACCAAAAATTCCAAGTAAAAATGCTAAAACCAGAAATCTTCGTGAATATATATGAACACTTTCAATATCTCTTTCACCAATTTTATTTCCTATCATAATTGCACAGGCATTGGCAGAACCAAGTAAAAAAGAAAAAACCAGGCTGTCTGTAGTCTCTGTAATTCCAATAGTAGCTATAGTATCAGTGCCCATTCGTGCATATACAACTTTATATACCAGCATTCCCGTGGCCCAGGCCAACTCATTTAAAATTACAGGAATGGTTGTTTTTAGATATTTTTTAACAAAAGTTATTTTTAAATTTAAAAAATCTTTTATACCAGCTGCCAGAACACTTTTAGATTTATAAACATAGATAACTATAATAGACATCTCAATAAAACGTGAAACTGTGGTTGCTATGGCAGCACCCATAATTCCCATTTCAGGAAATCCCAGCTTTCCAAATATAAGTATATAGTTAAGAACTGTATTTACAGTAATTGATACTATAGTTGCCTTTAAAGGAAGGGACGCCTTTCCAATAGAACGAAGGGCAAGCGAATATGCAATGGAAAGAGCAGTAAAAAGAAAACTAATTCCAGTAATTGTCAAATATTCCGATCCTGCTGTAATTACCCCAGGATCTATTGTAAAGATACCTATTATATACTCTGGAATAGCAATTGCAAAAGTTGAGAGTAGAATTGCTCCACTTTCAACTAATATAATTACAAGAAATATAGTTTTTTTTATACTTTTAATATCCTTCCTTCCCCAAAATTGTGCGAAAAAGACTGCTCCACCACTGGAAATTCCATAAAACAGTAAGGTTGATAGAAAAAAAACCTGCCCTCCCAGGCCAACAGCAGCAATAGCAGTTTCACCCAACTGGCCTATCATTATAATATCTACAAGGGCAAGAGAAGACATCAATAAATTTTGAATCGCAATAGGACCTGCAATAAACATAAACTTTTTGTAAAACTGTTGGTCCTGAAATAATTTAATCATCTCCTGCCTTTGCTTCTATGGGGTTCATAGGATTTTATTAAACACTTCTTCCCATTACCAATTAAATCTGACCGACCCTCTTCCAAAAGTGCCTGTTTTACAAGTTTATAGTTTTCGGGCCGGTTATAATGGATTAAGGCACGCTGCATGGCCTTTTCCTGATGGGATTTTGGTACAAATATGGTTTTTCCGGTAATTGGATGATATCCTGAATAAAACATAGTTGTAGAAATGGTTCCGGGAGTTGGGTAAAAATCCTGAACCTGATCGGGAATAAAACCATAATCTCTAAGAAATTCCGCAAGTTCTACTGCATGTTTAAGCTTTGAACCAGGGTGGCTTGATATCAAATAGGGTATTAGATACTGTTTTAAACCCTTTTCTTTATTAATTTTTTTATACTTTTTGGTAAATTCTATAAACCCATCAATAGTTGGCCGCCCCATAGCATCCAGAACTTCTTTTGAAACATGCTCAGGCGCAATTTTTAACTGACCACTAATATGGTGTTCTACAAGTTCAGACATAAAAGTCTGATCACTGTCTTCAAGAAGATAATCATAACGTAAACCTGATCTTATAAAAACTTTTTTTATTCCAGGAATTTTTCGAACCTTCCTTAAAAGATTTATATAATCACTGTGATCCACTTCCAAAAGTGAGCAGGGTTCAGGAAAAAGGCACTGCTTTGTTTTACACACCCCTGCAGTCAGTTGTTTGGTGCAGGAGGGTGTACGAAAGTTGGCCGTTGGACCTCCCACATCATGAATATATCCCTTAAAATCTTTATCTTTAGTTAGTTTCTCAGCTTCTTTTACCAGAGATTCATGACTTCGGGCCTGTATAGTTCTTCCCTGTAGAAAAGTAAGCGCACAGTAATTACAGCCCCCAAAACAACCTCTGCTGCTGGTCAAACTATATTTAACCTCACTTAGTGCCGGTATCCCTCCAATAGCTTTATAAGAGGGGTGTTCTGAACGTGCATAGGGAAGATCATAGCTGTGATCAAGTTCTTCTGTTGTCATAGGTTTTGCAGGGGGAGTTTGTACAACATCCCATATACCATAGTTTTCAATAAGTTCAGAAGCAATAATTGAATCTGTATTTTCATACTGCAGACGGAAACTATTGGCATACAGTTTTTTATCTGCCAGAATTTCTTCAAAAGAAGGCAGGTATATTGAATCCGGTTTTTTATCTTCTGATACCTTTCTTTTATAAACTGTTCCCCTTAAGTCAGATATTTCATTTATTTTATCACCCAAACTAAGCCTTTTGGCAAGTTTACGAATGGTACTTTCACCCATTCCATAGATGAGCAGATCTGCCTTGGCATCCAATAATATCGATTTTCTAACTTTATCGGACCAGTAGTCATAGTGCCCCAAACGCCTTAAGGAAGCTTCAATCCCACCAAGGATAACAGGTACTCCCTTATATGCCTGTTTAATTCGGGAAGTATACACAATACTGGCTCTATCCGGTCTTAGGTCTGAAACACCACCTGGAGAATATGCATCCTTTTTTCGAACTTTTTTAGCAACAGAATATTTATTAACCATAGAATCCATATTCCCGGCTGTTACAAGAAAGGCCAGGTTTGGTTTCCCAAGTTTCATAAAATCATCAGGCGAGTCCCATTTGGGCTGGGCAATTATTCCTACTTTATATCCATCAGCTTCCAGAATTCGGGAAATAACAGCAGAACCGTATGAGGGATGATCAACATAGGCATCTCCGGTTACAATTATAAAGTCGCAGGATTCCCATCCTCTTTTCTGCATATCCTCTTTAGTTATTGGTAAAAACATAGATGGATGATAATACCTGATTCAAGTTATTGCAATGTCCAGGGAAAATCCGAGCCAGAATTAACTGAGCCCGGATTGCAAAGAAATCTATTTAACAACTTTAACTGTGACTAAGCCATCAACTGGATTATCCAAAAGGAAAGCCGCGGCATCATTCCAATCTTGAATGAACTTTGCAGCTTCTTCGGCGGTAGCTGTCCCAGAGGCTAAATTATGAGCAGGTTCAGCCAGGAGCTTCTCGTTAGTTGGGGGTTGCACTAATGTAATGTTCCATGAAACTGCTACGCTTTTCCCCGTATTCGTTCGGGTGAATATAAACTCCATTTTGGGAGGGGCTGTACCAACTGGCTCTTCTGTATATACCATTTTGTTTTTGCGAACTGTCAGCGGCTCGCCCCTGGCAAAAATTGAACCGGAAAAACCTGTTTTGGGAGAAGCACCAGTGATATACGCCATCACTTCACCAAAAACACCGATATTCCATTCATCTTCAGCACCTGGCATTTCAATTGCTATTTGACCACGTACAGGAACTTCATCTCCAGGATAAAGAACTTCGAGTGCCTCACGGGTTATCGTCCAGGCCGCAGCCACAATCATACAGGAATGTCCAGATAACTTAACGGCTTCCTCGTAATAATATGGAATCGCCTCATCTATTTGCCCTACCAGTTCTATAAGCGGATCGCGCATCATAATAGGTGGAGTCTGTGTAATATAATCAAAGTTCCAATTTACTCCACTTTCAGCTGGAGCCTGTACTTTTTCTTCAGCTGCTGGTTGGACTGGGGCAGAGGTAGCACATGCCAATAAAGACATGGTAGCGATAATCACTAAAACAAAATAAACTTTTTTCATCATCCTTCTCCTTACTTAAGGTTTGTATTAAAATAATAATATAAAGCTTAACATTACAAATGTTAATCAAATTAAACTATAAAGTCAAGTGACATAATATAAAAAGAGATTTATCTTATTTAAAGCAACGATTTGATTGATATTGTAAATAAATTTGTTTTATTAAGGTATGATATATCTATTAACTATATTTAAATCTGTTAATCTTATAATTGGGGAAAATACCTGTTACCCATACTGGGCGCACTCCAGGTGCTGTAGATGGATAAAGCTAACCGAAGGGCAGTAAAAAAAGAGAATGCATATTGGGAGTATTTATTAGAGGAAATAACTACTCAATATAAAATATTAAATAACATCTTTCGGATATTTATCATAATAATGGGCATTCTGCCAGCTCAGCTTAAGCGCTTGATTAAACTTGTATATCGCATAAACTCTTTTCAGGCTGCGCAGGCTGAAAAGTGACTTCAGCAAGCGGATCGGATAGGTTGGAAAAGAGTAGAGCCTGCTCTTGATGTAATTGTCTGAGGCATAGATTGTTTCCAGGGCAATCTCTTTGGGTTTGTGTACCACGTAGGAAAACCTGTATTTATCCCAGTCTTTAGGAAAGTCTTTATAAATCAAACGATCACTGGTGATGATTTCTTCCATCAAATCGGTTCCGGGCAGTGGTGTCAGAATGCTTATCTGGAACATATCTATTCCGGAATGAACCAGGTAATCAGCCAGTGCCTTATAGTATTCTTTTGTTTCAAACTCGTTGCCGATGATAAAGGCACCGAACACGCCGATGCCATATTTATGAAACGTATCCACCACCCGCCTGTAATTGTCTACACCGGTCTTAACATTGATACCCTTTTTCATTCCCTTTAGCGATGTCAGGCTGATAGTTTCAAACCCGATAAAAACAAACATGCATCCCGCTTTGGCCGCAAGCGCGACGACTTCCTCGTCGTCCGCCGCATTGATGGATGTCTGCATCCACCATTTTTTTTGCAGGTTTTGATCTATCATGCCTTGAAACAACTTTTTTGCCCGCTGCACACTATCCGGACTATAACCGATGAGGTTGTCATCCATAAATGCGATATATCGTTTTTCAATACCGCTGAGCTCTTTCAGAACGTCTTCGGCCTTGCGGCAACGATAGGCTGTACCAAGGTACCTTGAAACAGAACAAAAATGACAATTAAAAGGACAACCCCGTGACGTTTGAACCGATTGCCACATGTAGTTCGGGTTTAGGAGATCTCTTCGGGGAACGATAGTGTAGTTTTCCATATCGACCCTTGGGCCGATGTATTTTTTGGCGAGCTTGTTATCATCGAAATCTTTCAGGACTTCCTGCCAGATACCCTCCACCTCGCCAATGACGACCGAATCTGCAAAAGACATCACCTCATCGGGAATCATGGATGCATGGATGCCGCCCATGATCACTTTTGTTCCGTTCTTGCGGTACATGCCTGCGATTTCATAGGCTCTGTTGATGTTGCTGGTAAAGGCAGTAATGGCCACCAGGTCAGCCTCCTCAAACGCAAAGGGCTGAAAGTTTTCATCCGCTATTTTAACGTCCCAGGTGTCGGGTGTGACGGCAGCAACATAAGCTAAACTCAATGGTGAAAAAGTGGAAAACCTGCTCATTTGATATCCACTTTTTCGACCAACAGGGTTGATCAGCAAAAGCTTTTTCATATTAATTCGAATGATAGGAAAAGTTATATTTCTTGTCAATCGAATTTTTAAGAAAAGCGAAAAAAACCGGTGAAAAAAATTGGAGAAAATAGATATAAAAATATCAAATAATTGTATATGAAAAAGCTAGCTGAAGAATGGTCAAACCAATAATCATAGTGCCCCAAACGCCTCAAGAAAGCTTCAATCCCTCCAGGGATAACAGGTATTCCCTTAGATGCCTCTTTAGTTATTGGTAAAAACATATCTTAATAATATCTATCGAGACCTTGCATTGCAATGTCTCTAAAAAAAAGAATACAATTAGAAATCAAATTTGAAAAAGAGATATATAAATGAAAACAATTGGTCTATTAGGCGGCATGAGCTGGGAATCTACAGTCAGCTATTATAAATTTATAAATGAAGGTATAAAAAGTAAACTTGGAGGACTACATTCTGCAAAAGTAGCTTTATATTCTGTAGATTTTGATGAAATAGAGAAGCTTCAGCATTCCGGAGACTGGGAAGGCACAGCAACAATACTTGCTGATGCTGCCAAAAAAATTCAGTCAGGAGGAGCAGATTTTCTACTTATATGTACCAATACCATGCATAAAGTTGCAGATAAAATTCAGGCTGTAATTGATATCCCTGTTGTTCATATTGCGGATGCTACAGCAGAAAATCTTGTAGCCGGGGGAGTAAAAAAAGTAGGTCTCCTGGGAACAAAATTCACCATGAGTGAAAATTTTTATAAGGGTAGACTTAAATCCGGATTTGGACTGGAAGTTTTAGTTCCTTCTGACAACGATCAGGATACTGTACATAATATAATCTATTCAGAATTATGTTTAGGAAACATAAAGGCAGATTCCAGAAAATCTGTCCTGGAAATAATTGAGTCACTTGGCAAAGCAGGAGCAGAAGCTGTTATTCTGGGATGTACAGAAATTGCTCTGTTGGTACAGCAGGAACATACTTCTATGCCACTTTACGATACAACAACCATACATGCAGCTAAAGCAGTGGAACTGGCATTATCTGATTAACGAACAACAAGTACCGGACATGGAGCAGTATGCAGCACCTTATGAGTTGTACTTCCAAGTATCAACCCGGCTAAATCACTTCTACCCCTTGATCCCATGATAATCAGGTTAATTCCCTCAATTTTTGCAGTTTCTGATATTACTTTTCCCGGGGGCTCCTCTAAAAGCAGCTCTTTAAAGGGAACATTATTTTCCTTATAGATCTCTCTATAGGGTTCCAGCACATCATTTGCATTCTCAAGTATTTTATCAATAGCTTTTTGCAGGAACGGTTCCCCA
>DAOVSY010000225.1 GCA_030633365.1 Spirochaetaceae bacterium
ATTACCTGATTTGGATTATTTACCTCATGAGCTACCCCTGTGACAAGGGCACCAATAGAAGCCAACTTTTCTGCCTGAACTAACTGCTGGGTTTGTGTATGGAGAAGTTCTTCAGCCTGCTTTCTTTCTGTAATATCTCTTAAAATTACAACATCTGCAGGGCTGTTATGCCAATATGTTCTTGATCCGGTTATCTCTACAGGAATTGTATGGTTGTTTTTATTGATTATTATTATCTCATAAGATTTGGAATTTACTGATACATTCATCCTGTGCTGGTCGTGCGCTTCGCTTGGCTGGTCGCAGACTTCGTCTGCTGCTCGCCAATGCATCTCCACTCCTCGCACATTCATCCTTGCAGAAAAGCGTGCTTCCACCTTGTGCAGGTACTCCGGGTGAATTAACTCCCGAAAATTTTTCTTAAGAAGTAATCTAGGATCAAAACCTGATATTTCAATTGCTCTGTTATTTGCATATGCTATTCTACCATCTTTTAGCAGGATAAGAATCGCATCATTGGCATTCTCTGCCAGGGCCTTAAAATTACCCTCAGCATTCCGCAGGGCTTGTACCATACGATTATACCCATGCGCCAACTGACCAACTTCATCTTCAGTTTTTACTGACAAAGCTAAGTTGTAATTACCACCTTCAACCTGCCTGACAGCTTCCAAAAGACTATTGAGGGGTTTCATAATGCTATTTTTAAATACTACTGGAAATATAAGTAGTACAAAAGCAGTAATTCCAAAAACTACCGGAATAAATTTTACCCAGAAATTATGTAACGATAAGCGAAAGGAAGCATAACTAAATCCTACCCGATGAGAAATTCCGTTGTGGTTTAATATATATTGAATTATAAAACTATCCGGATCATTTAGGTTCAGATAAAATAGATCGGGATCAGATATTTGTGAATCCTGAATCAATAATGATACTTTATCATTAGAAAATTTTTCCAGAAGTTGATTGGAAACCAATGCTGGATCTATATACTTAAGAATTGAAGTTTCCGCAGAAACAGGAAGTACATATACAGCATCTTCAGGCAGCATAATGTAATTATTGTTAGTAATAGACAAACGAACCAGTTCTACTTTTCTTTGGTACTGTTCAATCATTGTTTCTGTAACAAGTGGAAGAAGAGCGCTGGCAATAAATCCGATAGTTACCATTATAGCTGCCAGCGGAATAAGAATCAGTTTAATAAAAAAACTCCTTGGTTGAGGTTCATTATTAAGATAGACGATAAAGATTATAAAACAGACTACCATCGAACTGGTATTGAAAATAAGAGAATAGGAATTTCTTGAAATAATTCCTGATTGAAAAAGAAGATATGACAGAGCAATCAAGCTGGTAAGAAAAGTAAGTATAGCAAAACTTCCGGCAGAATGTGCCTTTCTTCCTACTGGATGTATTAGATAATATAGTGCTTTTTTTTTCAGCTGTCCGGTATTAAATGTTTCTATTTCCTGCATTGAAAACATAACTTTCTTTCGTAGAAGCACAACAAAAGACCAGAGATACCCACTTAAAGTAACAATACCAATTTCAGGTCCATATTCCAAAGTAAAATATTGAGCCTGGAAATCATATACCATAGGGAAATTACTACTGAAAAACCTGGATCCCCATACTGTACCTGCCAGAACCAGGGAGATGATAAGTACAATGAGTGATTCTTTTTTCTGGTAGTTCCCTCCGTAATAATATCCAAACTGAATAAGGAAGACTACAGCAAAAACAATTAAATTGGAGAATTGCCCTGTAATGGCAGCAATGGAAGAAAAAATAGAAATACGAACTGTATATGAAACCATAAGGATAAATAATATGGCTATATAACCTGTAATAAACCAGGCATCTGCAGATTTTTTTTTGACTGTAAGCATATAGCCTGTCATAACAGCAAAGAGAATTGTTGTAGATAAAGAACTAATCGCCAGATTACCTAATCTAAACCATTCCATATTTAATTATCCTTATTTCTACTTAGCCGTTTACTTAGTGCCTGGGGACTTAAACCGAGAAGTCCTGCTGCTATGGCCTGATTCCCTTTTGCCCGGAGTAGTGCTTCTTCGATAAGATCTTCAGTCATTTCTTTAATAGTGGGAAGACTTCCAGGGAAATCAATTTTTTTAAGTTCAGAGCGAAATGGTAATTCTTCACTGTCCCTGTTCATTGCCTCTTTAAAAGATTTTAAAGACAGCATTTTTTCTTTCTGCCTACTTACCGCATTGAAAATCATGGAACGGAGTTCCCTTACATTTCCCGGAAAATCGTATGTTTCCAGGAGGGTCAGTAGTTCAGCAGGGACAGCCAGTTTATTACGGGTTAATTCCCTGGAAGCTTCATCAAGAAAATGATCCAGAAGAAGAGGGAGATCATCTTTACGCTCTCGTAAAGGAGGAATTTTAATTTCGTGGGTCTGCATTCGGTAATAGAGATCATTCCGGAAAGTTCCTGTTTGTACTTGCTCCTTAATATTTCTTTGGGTGGCAAGGACAAAACGGGCAGTTGTTGTTCTAACAAGATCAGAACCAAGGGGATAATACTCATGAGTCTCAATTAGCCTGAGAAGTTTAATCTGGCTTGCTGGAGTAAGATCTCCAATCTCATCAAGAAATAGAGTCCCTCCTTCTGCCTGTTGAGCCAAACCTTTTCGTGTTTCATTTGCACCTGTATAGGCGCCTTTTGTATGACCGAATATGGTATCAGCAAATATTGTGTCGTCCAGACCTGCAGCATTGACTCTTATCAGAGGGCCTTTACGCTTACTAAGAATATGGACAGCTTCAGCAAATAATTCTTTTCCTGAGCCTGTTTCTCCTGTAATAAGTACTGTTTCTGCACTTGGTGCTATAGCTTCAACAAATACAAACCCTGCCTGTATTTTCCTGTTTTTTGTTACAATTTTTGAAAAAGCTTCAGGGTGTAGAATCTCATCTGCAAACAAATGCTCTCTAAGATTATTATATCTGCGACTTAACTGTCTAAGTTCAATTGCCCTACGAAGACCCCCTATAAGTCTGCTTGGTTCGACTGCTTTAATCATGTAATCAAATGCTCCGGTTTTCATACATTGAACAGCTATTTCTATGTCATCAGAGGCTGTAACAATTATTACGGGTATTTGTGGAAATGCTTCATGGATTTCTTCCAGAAGAACATCACCAGTAAGGTAGGGCATTGATATGTCAAGAAGAATGGCTTCTACTTTTTTTTCAGCCAGTAAAGGCATTACCTGACGGGAATCATGGCATAAAAGTAGATTATTAATGCCTGCTGCCTTTAGAACATTTGATGTACTGGAAAGAACCTGCTCCTCGTCATCAACCAGAAGTACCGGAAATTCAGGATAATAGCCTGCTTCCATCATTAAACTCCTTATAACAGAATAGACCGGTCCATATGGAAAGTCAAATTTAACTAAAAACCATCAAAAACTCCTATCAACTTTTGTCTGGAGAGATAAATTCTTTTGATTGTCCATAACTTGTTACAATATAAACAATTAAGTGTTTTGTTTAATATCAACCACGGTAAAATGGTTTATCAGGGTTATGGTTACAGTTTTTGTGTAACTCTTTTTACAATAAGGAAATATATGTTTTCCAAATTTGGCATCCTATTTGCTCTTATATTAATGTCGATACCAGACTTTTGGAGGTGACTATGAGATTAAATATTAAAAAATTAACCAGGCTGCACATTTTTGGAATTATATCTGGTTTTGTTGTAATAATAGAGTTGGTTCTCTGTTTTACAGGACCAATCGCTTTTATTCCAAAACCCAGTCTTGTACTCTTTCCTGTTATGTCTTCTACTCTGACAGACGAGGATAATGCTGTTGTTACAGATATGATTGAGAGAGAAATGGCTTTTATGAAATCCTATGCAATTGTCAGCCAGGATTTTATTGAAGAGTATTATGTAAGAACAGATCCTGATTTTGACAGAACAAAACTAAAACCTGACAGCTATACAGATGCCCGGGAAATTGCTCAGGAGCTGGATATTGAACGATTTGCTACTGCCAGTGTCTACTCCAATTACTACAGCTGTAATCTATCTATTAATATTCGGGATGTCAGAACCGGGGATCGTATTAGTTCCTATAGTTTTACTTCTGCTAATTTTGAAAACCTGCTCAAAGGATTAGGTAAAAATGGAGAAATACTGGATATACAGGGGAAATTGAAAAATGAAACTAAAGGTGTTACGTTCACCGATTATCTTATCCTTGGTCTTCTTATAATTCAGTTTATTATTAGTGTTCTTGCCATACTTAATAAAGAACCAGGAGTCCTTACAGAAATTGCATGGATTTCGGCTCTGATACTATTCCTCTTTGCTTTTATACATGCCCAGAGTGCCAATATGGACTATATGCAGCGATTTATAGCAACAAAAGGGATGATGCATCTTGCAAAAAGTACTGCTCTGGAAGAGCTTTATACTTTGCTCAGATTTGGACCAATTCTACTGATTAATGGAATTTACTATGTCTATAGGTCAATAGTAAAAAGTAGAGTTATTACAATTGATAAAAAACACTGGCTGTACAAGTGGGTCACAAACTGGTCACTTCTATGGGTAGTAATATCAGCAGTATTATTTGCTCTTTCTTTTCCATCAATTATCAGCCTTAATGGTTTTGGTTTTCTTGCATGGTTCAGCCTTGTTCCCCTGTTTCTTATTCTACTTAAAAAATCACCTGGTATGGGGATCTTTTATGGTACTGCATTTGGAGTCCTCCAGGCTTTAATGATAAATTACTGGCATGGAACCTACAGATATATAACACTGCACCTAATAACTATTGCATTTTTTGTGCAGTTTCTTATCTTTATGTCAATTTTAATTCTGCTGATCAAAGCCAGTGGGAAATGGGGGTTCTTAGTTGCTTCAGGAGCATGGCTTGTATTCGATTACATTAGGTCCATAGGTATTCTTGCCTATCCCTGGGGTATTATAGGAAGTACTCAGTATCAGTTTTTACCACTAATACAAATAGCCTCTTTTACTGGTATATGGGGTATCAGCTTTATTATACTTCTTTGTAATGCCTCTTTGGCATGGGCTATAGCAGGTTCTTCTTTTGGCTGGTCATGGACTGGTTTTCAAGGTTCCAGGAGTAAAAACTTAAAAATACTTTCAAAGATTAATAATCCTGGTAGATTTATGCCTGTTGGGATTTTTTTCATAGTATTTATAGTGGCCCTTTTTTATGGAAATATTATTCTTAAAAAAATGGAAGCAAAGCTTTACAATGACCCTGAAATACCTACAGCAAC
>DAOVSY010000012.1 GCA_030633365.1 Spirochaetaceae bacterium
AGTCTGTAAATGAGAACATTGCATTTTTCATGGCTTTAACTTCTGTGCCCTGTAAAGCAATACCACATTCCATACTCTCATCTACATAATACAGAAATCTTGCTTTTTTGTTTTTGGCAAGTATTTTTATGTCACCCTGAATATTACTCATTATTTTTTTACCATTACTGGTCGAAATCCAAGGAAAGGAGTACACCAGGAAGGATCCTGAGAACCTCTTGTTGATACTGCAATTTCAGCTTCAGAATTGGCCCAGCTTCCTCCTCGTACTGCTTTTTCAACACCCTCAAATTTATTACCTATAAGACCAAAACTTCCATTTACACTGTCAGTAGGAAAAACCCAGTTTTCATTCCATTCCCAAAGATTCCCTAACATATCATACACACCTGATTTTCCTGATCTGGTAAAATCTGCAGAAAGAGCAGAATCAGCTCCGGATTCTTTAAATATATGTTTTGCTATGCCGGAATCTTCCAGTCTGGCAGCTGCTTCCCATTCTGCTTCTGAGGGGAGTTTTATTTTAAAGTCTGACATGGAATCCGGTAGTTGTGTTTCAAGCCATTCACAATAAGCCTTTGCTGCATACCAGGATATATTTGCTACAGGTTTAGATTCTTTTGTAAAATCCTGGGAGGTAAGATAATCTTTACTTACTAAATTACCAGCAATTAGTTTATTTATATTTTCTATTTTCCAGTTAGGGTTTTCATCCAGAAATAAAGAATAATCATTTCTGGTAATTTCTTTTTCCATAATGTAAAAATTATCTGTTAACTCCACATGAGGATAGGCTATTAAATTACTGTCTTTTATAAAACTTTCAGTTTGAAGAGGAATATCATGTCCGCTTATATATGATCCCGAAGAAATACCAATAAATTTCAAATCTCCAATACGCAGTGTTTTACCAGTCAAAGTTGGTTCTGATATAATTTTATCTGATTTTAGATCAAAAATTATATTATTAAGTTTTTCTGAAAAATCATCTGTTTGTGAAAGATTTTCAAGAACATCCATTCTTTCATTTTCCGGATATGCTTTCAAAATACTTAAAAACAAACCCTCAGAGTTATTTTCCTTTCTAAAATAATCAAAAATTATTGAAAAATTTGCATTTGATTCAGAAGGTTCTATTCCATTTTTTGTAAGGTTTATAGCCTTTACATATTCTTCAACAAATGCCGGACTGCCAAGATTTACACTCATAGAATAAAGAAAATCATACAGCAAATTAGAATCTGCAGAATTAGCACCGGAAATAAATTCCCTGACAGTTCTGGTTAATAGTGGGGGCAGTTGATAACGTTCATAATAATCTTCTATTAAAGCGTATGAGCTTAGTTCTTTAAAACGTTTTTTAAGAAACCCATCCGGATCTATCAGTTTAATATCATTGTCTATATAAAATTTTCGGGGAATAATAAGAGATCCAAATATTCTTCCGCCAATATTTTCATTAAACTCAAGTTTTTCGAAATATTCTTTTTCTATTTTAAAGCTGCGTACACCCTTTTCTGTAAAAAAAACAGTAGGAGTTGTTCCCATATAGATATCATCTACATAAACAGCAGCACCTGAGGGTAATGTATCTGCAATAACTTTCACTCCATTATTTTTAATTCCAGGAGCAATTAGCAGGGAAAAAAGAATTATCAGAATTACTATACTGTACAAAACAGTTAAATAGATACCGGGCTTTATTCCAAAAAGAGGTTTAAGTTTTACACTTGCATTTTCAATATCTTCGTTGCTTATCTTATTGTTCATAATACCCCGATTATCCTGAACTTATGCTATCTTGTCAACGTGATTGTTCTATGGTAAGGTCTCACAGGAAGGTACATAAGTGGAAAACTGGATAACAACTGTACAGGATGTTACAGAAAAAATACTTACATACAGGAAAAGAAAAAAACTCAAACAAAAGAAAAAACAACAGGCAAAAAACCCAATCCTTGATTGGCTTGAAGCATTTATCTGGGCAGCTGGTGTAGTTCTTCTTATAAATCAGTACCTTTTTCAGGCATATCAGATACCCTCCGGTTCAATGATAGATACTCTTCTTATTAAAGATCATATATTTGTAAATAAGATTATTTTTGGTCCGGAACTAATTCCAGGCAAGTTTAAAATTCCTTCCACTATTAAACCTGAACGAAACGATGTTATGATTTTTGAAAATCCTACTTATATATCCAGAGGCCCTGCTTTTGATATATTTCAACGTGTTTTATATATGCTTACATTATCTCTTTTAGATATAGACAAGGATGAAAATGGGAATCCAAAACCTCATTTTTTAATAAAAAGAGCTGCAGCTGTTGGTGGAGATTCCCTTAGATTTATAGAAGGAGATGTCCAGTTAAAACCACCTGGATTTGAAACATGGATAGATGAATCTGATTTTCTTAAAATATCAGATCTTCCAAATACAACACAACGTATGGTTAAATCTGCAGATTATGTATCTATAAGATCTTCTGCATATATTGATGCATATCAAAAATCAAATATTTTTATTGATTCAGATCTATTAAAAAAATCATCCTCATCCGAAAACTCTCATAGTGATATGTTTGCATGGATGAAGTATAGAAATGAAGCACTCTATTCTATTAATCCACATGAAAGACGATATGGTGTCCTATGGCGTAAATTTGACTCTGGTTGGTATATACCTGAGGGTTGGCTTATGCCACTTGGAGATAATAGAGATAATTCCAAAGATGGAAGATATTTTGGACCGGTTCCATTGGACAAGGTTCTTGGTAAAGCTATGTTTAAATACTGGCCATTGGACAGGATGGGGAACATAAAATAGGATGTCAAAAAGATCAAAATTATTAGGCAGCTATAGTAGTTTTAAACCGCAAAATAAGTTTAAAACAAAAATATCAAAAACTATTAAAACCGTAATTATTTTTTTTCTTGTTTATCAGTTTATCTCAATATTTATAATTTCTCCTTTTATTGTTAAAACTTCAGCTATGGAACCCGGGATTTTAAAGGGGCAGAGAATACTTACTGCACCAATAATCAGTGGGACTTCTTTAAACTTATTTAATATTAGAATTCCCGGCTTAAAAGAACCGGAAAGAGGGGATATTATCCTTGTAAGACCAGGTAATTCTAATAAATCAGCCTGGTATATAATCTTACTTGACACAGTTGTACGATTTATTACATTACAAAAAATATCTCTTGATCCAAATATTGGTCAAAATTGGAACAATCAACTGGCTGTTAAAAGAATCATTGGGATCCCTGGAGATACTCTCCTAATGGTTGACTATAAATTCCTTATAAAACCAAAAAAAGATACTGAGTATATTTCTGAAGAAAATTTAATTAAACAAAAATACATCCTAAAAATTCCCGAAAATATTTCTGGCATAGAATCAACATATCCTTTTTCCGGATCTATGAACGAAATTTCACTTATAGAAAATCAATTTCTTGTAGCAAATGATAATCGTCGTGTTTTATACGATAGTAGGTTATATGGACCAATTTATAGAAACGATATTTTAGGTCCGGTGTTTGTAAGTTACTGGCCAGGTTTTTCCTTTAAATAATATACTCCTATTAAAAGACCTATATTCAGGAGGTTAAAAAATTAGTTTTCTATTTGAAAAACTTATTCCATTAAATGAAATTTCCCTCTACATCCACATTCCGTACTGTACAAAAAAGTGTTCCTACTGTGATTTTTATTCCACAATACTGTCGACAGATAAAGAAATAAAAGCTGTTCTGACAAGGATTCTGGATGATACCATCCTGCTATTGGGACAAATGGGTTCTCCTGGGATAAAAACTCTATTTATAGGAGGAGGTACTCCAAGTTCCCTGCCGTCAGCTGTTTTTAAAGATTTTTTAAGTAAACTTAAGCAGTTGACTGCTAACTCAGCTATTGAATTTACAATTGAATTAAACCCGGAAACAGTAACAGAAGATCTTCTTAATATTTTAGATAAAAACGGTATTAATAGGATAAGTATTGGTATTCAGAGTCTTGATGATAAGGTGTTAAGTACACTTGGAAGAAATACTAATGTAAAAACATCTTTAAATGCTCTCGAAATTATAAAAGAACACTGGAAAGGATCATTCAGCGCAGATCTGATTAATGCAGTTCCCGGTCAGACAATTGATTCTGCCCTATCTGATATTAAAAGGATAAATAACTATAAACCTGATCATCTATCCCTATACAGTTTAACTTTTGAACCATTTACAAAATTATATAACCTGCTGGAAGAAGGTAAAATTGAAACTATTTCAGAAACTATTGATATATCGATGCAGGAAAAGTCCAAAGAATTACTAAAATCTCTTGGATATAAGCAATATGAAATATCTAATTTTACCAAAGAGGGCAAGGAATCACTCCATAATCTTAATTACTGGAATATGGGTACTTATTTGGGTATCGGTCCTTCAGCAGCTTCTACACTTATGACTTCTGATGGTCCGGTTCGTATAATTTATAAAAGAAGTATTTCCAAATTTCTTGAATCAGTACCAATAGAAGAAAGAATTGATTTTGAATATATACAAGCAGAATCCTTTCTTCTTGAACACCTTATGATGGGTTTCAGACTCGTAAGTGGAATTGATATTAAACATATAAACAATATTTTTAAAATGGATATTGAATCGTTTCTTAAACCACTTTTTAATAAATGGGGGCATTTATTAAATAATGATAAAAAATCAATTTATCTGAATAAAGAGGGATTATTGTTATTAAATCCATTTCTGGTTGATGTAGCTTCTCTTATAGATAAAGAGTTAACTGTCCAATCTTGACAGCTCAATTTTAACTATGTTATTTTAAACTGTAATTTTTTCATAAAGGAGTTCATATGTCAGGACATAGTAAATGGTCCTCTATTAAACATAAAAAAGGTGCTGCTGATGCTAAAAGAGGCAAAATCTTTACTAAAATAATTAAAGAAATAAGTGTTGCTGCAAGGCTTGGTGGTGGGGATATTGATGCCAATCCAAGACTAAGAACTGCAATTTTAAAAGCAAAATCTGTTAATATGCCCAAGGATAATATGGAAAGAGCTATTAAAAAGGGTACAGGAGACCTTGACGGTGTAGATTATATTGAACTGGTCTATGAAGGGTATGGACCTGGTGGGGTAGCTCTTATAATTGAGACATTAACTGATAATAAAAACAGAACTGCTGCAGATGTTAGAAGTACTCTGGCTAAAAATGGTGGTAACCTTGGAGAAACAGGTTCTGTTTCCTACCTTTTTAAAAGAAAGGGATTGATAACTTTTGATGC
This sequence comes from Spirochaetaceae bacterium, assembly GCA_030633365.1. The sequence goes on from DAOVSY010000012.1 coordinate 5,303, forward strand.
AGAAAAATATTCTGAAGAAGATATTTTTGAACCAGCTCTTGAAGCAGGGGCAGATGATGTAGCTACAGAAGGTGATACTATTGAAGTAATTACCAGCTCTGATGATTTTCATACAGTTGTTGATGCCCTGGAAAATGCTGGTTTTGAAAATACAACAGCAGAATTACAGTTAATTCCAGACGCTACAATCTCTTTAACTAATGCAAAAACTGCAAAAGCTTTAAGCTTGATCGATAGGATTGAAGATAATGATGATGTTCAATCAGTTTCTACAAACCTGGAAATACCAGACGATTTTGATCCGGATGCCGAATATTAGATGATTCGTGTACTGGGAATAGATCCAGGTATTGCTGCTACAGGCTGGGGCGTTATCGAAGCAGAAGGAAATAAGTTTAAATCTCTTGATTATGGTTTTATTAAAACAATACCTTCTGATTCCCCTGGGAAACGATTAATGATTATTTATAATTTTATAAGGGATATTATTGATAAATATCATCCGGATAAAGCCAGTGTAGAGGATATTTTTTTTGCACGAAACAAACTTAGTGCAATTCCGGTAGCTCAGGCAAAAGGAGTAATACTTCTTGCTATGGAAAGTAAACATTTGGAAACTTTTGTTTTTACTCCCCTCCAGATTAAGCAGGCATTAACTGGAAATGGAAGAGCAGATAAAAATCAGGTTCAGGAAATGGTAAAACTGATACTGGGATTAAAGGAAAAAATTAAACCTGATCATGCAGCGGATGCTCTTGCTGCAGCTATTTGTTGTCATAATAATTCTGTTTTGGGAGTTTAAACTATGTATAACAGTATTTATGGAACTTTCAGTGGACGTTCTGCATCTTCCATGTTTCTTATAAACAATGGAGTGGAATGGAGTCTGGCAGCCTCTGAAAGAACAATACAGAATTCATCCTTAAATAAAGAAGAAATAAGAGTTTTTACATATTTACACCATAGAGAAGATACAATGGTACTTTATGGTTTTATTAACGAAAGAGAACGACAGGTTTTTCTTGAGCTTAATAAAGTCTCCGGGATAGGCCCAAAACAGGCACTTAGAATGTTATCAGGGATTGGTACAGAAGAACTTGTCACTGCTCTTGATGATGGAAATACTGACAGGTTATCTATGCTTCCAGGAATTGGAAAAAAGACAGCTGCTAAAATTGTTCTGGCTCTCAGGGGCAAACTTAAACTGGAATCTGATGATAAAAAAGCAGCTAAAAAAGCTTTAAATGAAATTTCCAGCAGGAATGAATTTTCTACTCTGGAGAGTGATATTCTTGAAAAAGAGCTTTTTAGAGAAGCGATTGTTTTTTTAAGCTCCAGAGGATAAAAATATATAGATGGAAAACGAACCTTTTTTAAATTCAAATTACAAAGCGGAAGAAGACAGGAAAGAAAATAGTTTAAGACCTCAGTTTTTAAAGGATTTTCAGGGTCAGGAAGAACTTAAAGAAAATCTGTCAATTTTTATAACAGCAGCTTTGGAACGTAAAGAAAGCCTTGATCATCTATTTTTAAGCGGCCCTCCCGGATTAGGGAAAACCACTCTTGCGGGTATAATGGCAAACGAAATGGGCGCTGAGTTTAAAGTTACTTCTGCTCCGGCTCTTGATAAACCAAAAGATCTTGCTGGTATTTTAACAACAATTGGTGAATCTGCAATTTTTTTTATAGATGAAATCCACAGACTTAAGCCTGCAATAGAAGAGATGCTTTATATTGCAATGGAAGATTATGAAATAGATTGGATAATAGGCCAGGGACCTTCTGCCAGAACTATCAGGATTCCTATTCCCCCTTTTACACTTATTGGAGCAACAACTAAAGCTGGTTCTGTAGCTAGTCCTCTTTACAGTCGTTTTGGAATTGCTGTGCGAATGGATTTTTACACAACAGAGGATATAGAAAGTATAATTAAAAGATCATCAAAAATATTAGATATCGAGATTGATAATGATGCAACTGCACTTCTGGCATCAAGTTCCAGAGGAACGCCAAGAGTTGCCAATAGACTTCTTAAAAGAATGAGAGATTTTTCCCAGGTGCTTGGAGACGGTCATATAAACAAAAAAATTGTCATAGATGGATTAAAAAGGCTTCAGATAGATAAATACGGTCTTGAAAAACACGATAGAGAAATATTACGTACCATTATTACCAATTATCAGGGTGGACCTGTTGGTTTGGATACTCTGGCCATATCTGTTGGAGAAGCCAGTGAATCAATAGAAGCTTTTTATGAACCTTATTTAATACAGAAGGGCTTCCTTACCAGAACTTCCAGAGGAAGAATGGTTACTGAATTAGCATATAAACACCTTAAACTGGATAAAAACAAAAATGAAAACCAGCGAATTTTATTTTAATCTCCCAAAAGAACTAATTGCACAGACACCTGCTGACAAGAGGGGAGAATCAAGATTAATAGTTTTAGATAAACAGACAGGAGAACTGGATCATACAATGATAACAGATTTTCCTGATTTAATCGAAGACGGGACCTTAATTGTTGTAAATAATTCCCGGGTTAGAAAAGCGAGAGTTTATGGGATCTCTTCAACTGGAGGTAAGGTAGAATTCCTTCTTACAAAACATATTAATTCAGAATCATGGGAAACTATTGTATCTAAAAGGAAAAAACAAAAAGTTGGTAAAGATTTTAAATTCCCTGGAGATGTAACAGGAGTTATTACTGTTCATAACGAAACAAAAACAGTAATTACTTTTTCTAAATTAATTGATGATATTTGGCTTGATAAATTCGGTCATATGCCACTTCCTCCTTACATTAAAAGAGAAGATACCAAAGAAGACAGTGATCGTTACCAAACTGTTTATGCTAAAAATACAGGCTCTGTTGCTGCTCCCACAGCAGGATTGCATTTTACAGACAAAATTCTTAAACAATTAAAAGAAAAAAATATAGAAGTAGTATCTGTAACACTTCATGTGGGTCTGGGAACATTTATACCTGTTAGAACAGATGTAGTAGAAGATCATAAAATGCATACAGAAGATTATGAAATATCAGAAGATACTGCTTTTAAAATTAATAAGGCAAAACAAGATGGCCGAAAAATACTTGCAGTGGGAACAACTTCTGTAAGAACAATTGAATCTGCATGGGAGGGTTCTATTAATAAAGGGGAAATTGTCCCTGGAAAATCTTCCACCAATATATATATATACCCGGGGTATAAGTTTAAAGTGGTAGACCAGATGCTTACAAACTTTCATACACCCGATTCCAGCCTTATTCTACTGGTTTCAGCATTTGCAGGTAAAGAAAGAATTAAAGAAGCTTATTCTGAGGCAATAGAACAAAAGTATCGTTTTTTTTCATATGGCGATGCAATGCTTATAAGATAGTATCTTTTAGTAAGTATTCTCATCCATTGCCAGATAATCAGCTCTGACACCTTCCAGGCGTTTTAAATCCATTCCAAGAATTTCTTTATAATCAAGATCTCCCGTTACTATACGAAATCTTTCATCTTCCCAGTTTTGAATATCTGTTAGAAAATAGTATTTAACATCTTTTAACTTTTCTATCCAAACTAATGCTTCATTCCAGTAATATTCAGCAGAAATATAATAACTTTCAGCTATTTCAAGACTCTTAAGATTTGCCTCTGCCCAGGGTGCATTAAAAAAATAAGCGACACGCTTGTCATACTTACTGCCCAGGTGTCTGTACTGTTCAACTAACTTTAAATTTACGTGTAAATAAAATAAGTATCTGTATCTTTTCCAGGTATTTTGGTCTTCAATAATTGTTAGTGCATTCAAGGGATTCACAAAGGGTCTACTTAGAGCACGTTCCAGGTACCAGATATTACCGTTAAAATCTTCCGGATACTGATATAAATTTTGATGATATAATTTATAGTACTGTTCGGCATATAAAATTTTATAAGAACTAACCTGAGCAAGAGCTGCAAAGAGAAAAAGTAATAATATTAAAATAAATCGTTTCACTCTTATTTTATCGGATCAGGATTCAATTTACTCCATATTATTTTTCCAAGATTGACCTTATCTTGTGTTCCATCAAGAATATGAATATTTATCCCTGTATTTTTATAAATATCCAAAGATTTTTTGTAGTTAGTTAAAATTCTATCCTGTAAATCCTTATCTTCATATATCTCAAGACTATCCCTGGAAGAAAGCCTCTGTTGACAGACTTCCGGTGGTACATCAAGAAAAAAAAGATGTTCAGGAAGTGGAAAAGAACTGTTTAATTCAAAAACCTTATCAAAACCATAATCAAGAGACTGATATGCCAGTGAGGAAAAAAGATATCTGTCTGAAATTACAAAATCTCCGGCTTTGCAACGGCCAATGACTCCATTTTCAGGATTATATATGTGTTCATGCCTGTCACTTACAAATAATTTGGCAATTGTCCCTGATGCAACTTTTATATCTCCTGAAAGTACTTCACGTATAGCTTTTCCAATAAAACCTCTTGTGGGTTCACAACTATTTACACATGGTATATTATATAAATTATACTTTTCTTCCAAAAAATTTGCCTGAGTGGTAGTTCCTGCTCCATCCAAACCTTCAAATACTATAAAGTTCTTAATAATTTCTTTTTTATCCATTAATTAACCTAAATCCTTCCGATGTATTAGTAAGCTATATGGATTGAAAAAACAAGGTTTAAGGGGTAATCTTAGTTAATAATTCTTAAAGTTACTAAAATGAGGTCCTTAACTGAAGCTTAAAAGTGTAAATTCAAATATAATACAAGCAATTCTCTTTCTTGCACTTATAGTTATAACTATACTTGTTTTAGTACCTGTTCAAAGAAATATTGATAAACGTATATTTGAAATTAAAAATCAGACAGTAAGTCTAATTGAAAAAAAATTAAATCGTAAAATATCATATTCAAGTATATCACCATCACTCTTTATGTATTTGGAATTTAGAGATTTGACTGTTTATGAAGAAGAAAGAGAGCTTATAAATATAAATCGAATAAGGATTTATTATAGTTTATCTGAATTATTATCCGGGAAAATTATTAGTTCTTTAAAAGAAATCAGAATAGTAAAATCAAGTTTTTTCTTTGATTATGATAATGATAAAGATCTTATTGATTTATTTGTAAATTCTGATAATGTTAATTCTGATATAATTTTACCTGATATTAAAGTAAGTGGCAGAAATTTAAAAATAAAATTAAAAAAAGAAAATGATATTATAGAACTAACTAATTTATATTTTACTCTTGTTCATAAGGATGAAGATACCAAAATAAATACCAAAGGTGTTTTAAGTTCAAAGATAAGTAATTCAGAATCCTTAAGTGGGAATACAAAATTTTCTGTATCAGGTTCTGTTCAAGATAATTATGAAATTTCAAATGCTTTATTTGTTTTTAAATCAATTGAAAACAAGTTTCTTTATAGTAATAAAATTTCCCTAAGAGCTTCTTATAAATCAGGACAATTAACTCTTCAAAAAGTTGAAGACTCAAGACCCCTCGATATTAGGCTAAGTTATTCTAATTTAGAAAAACTACTAAAAATTAATTTTGACAGTGAAAATTTTGTACTACTTAATTATTTTGAATCTAAAACTATTGATCCTTCTATTCTACAATGGCTTGGGACTTCAATTACTGGTTCAGGAGAGCTGCAATATTCAATAGATACACATGAACTATCATATTCAGCAATAATAACGGCAAAGACCAATAATAGTTCTATTCCTAAACAGGCAACTATTACCAGCTCCTTTGAAGGAAATAAAGCCAGTATAATGTTTTCAAAATTAAAAATTGAAACACTGGACGGAATTATAGTATTCAATGGAAAGGTTAACTATGACAATTTTCTTCCATCTGGAAATCTATATGTTTTTTATAATCACCCCTCATCTAAAATTAGAGCAAACCTAACTATTTTTCAAAATAATAATAATATGAAAATTATTGGTCAAAATATGACAATTAATAATATAGAGGTATTTAATTTCGAAACTAATATTAATATTTATGATAAAGATTTTGATTTTACAACATCATTAAGTTTTCAAAATTATCAGGGTTTAATAGAAGATGAAATTATTTTAGATGGTAATATCCAATACAAACCCGATTTTTTTCTAAATCTTAGTATTAATACAGTGAATACTCCAATTAGTTCTATTATTGGAAGCTTTCCTGTAATAAGTAATCAATACTTAAATTATTTACCCTCATTATTTTTGAACTCAGATTTATTTATCTCAACTGATTTTAATAAATTCTCATTTTCAGGCTCAAAAATCCAGTTTATTTCAAAAAGAAGAGATGAATTATTTTTTTCAGCTTTTGGAAATAATGAATCCATTGATATTAGTAATTTATATGCAAAATGGGGGGATAAAAGTATTAGTGGTTCTATAAAAACAGATATCAATAAAAGATCTGTTTTAAGTAATATAAATCTAATTTTTGAAGAGATTCATTATAGTGCAGATATTGCATATTACCCGGAAAGGGGTGTTTTCCTTCAAGGCACCCATGGACTTTCAGCATCCTTATACAAATCCGGAAATATCTCAGAATTCAATCTTTCTTTACTGGAATTCCCTATTCCTTTTAATGACAGAACTACAAGTATTTCTCTGGAATCTAATGGATATTATAATAATCTTAATAATTGGAAATTTAATATAGATTTACTTGATATTTATGATATGCCTGGAATGATTAGTGGAAACAGCTTAAATTTTTCAGGACAATTATCGGATAAAGATGCAAATTTAACTTCAATTAATTATTCTGATTCAATTTCTACCCTCTATGGTTCAGGATCATTTGTACATAATCTTTTTACTTCAAATAGTTTGACTGGAAATTTTAATTTAGAATCATTTTCTGGAGAGGAGTATTCTGGATTCATAGATATACAGGACAATAATATAGATTTTGTAAGTAATTTTATTAAAGCTCCTCTACACAGATTTAATAAAATACCTGTAACAGGATTAATTAATGGTAATATCTCTCTAAATGGGTTAATACAAAACCCTGATATGCATATGACACTTCAATTGGAAAAAGGGGAGTTTAATTCTTCTCCTCTGGAAGTTGAGGCTTCTGTTGAATTAACTGAAGAAAAGTTCCAATTAACATACTTTAGAATTAAGTATAAAAATCAGATTTTTCAGAAGGGATATGGCGAATTTAATTTAACTAACGGGGATTTCGTAATGGACCTTGACTATCTGGGAGTTGTTCAAAATAAAAATATTAAATCTCAAATACAAATAAAAGGAGAATCTGAATTATTAAAAATAAGACCTTCAATTAATGAAATCTTACAATCCAATTTTACAAGTTATTTTACTTTTAATAATAATCTTATAAATAGTGAAATTTCAGAACCCTGGGAATTCCAAATAAGCAACAATAATCAAAATATTAGTTTTAATGGAGGCCCCAGGAACAGTCTTGTTGGAGTTATTGATAATTCAGGTAATTTTAATATTACAACAGGAAATGGTCTTCCTGTTAGAGGTTCTGCTAAAGGGAGTTTTGCAAACAGCATGATTGACATGAGTATATCAGAACTGGAAGTTGATCTGACTTTTCTTAATTTAATCCCATATGGAGATTATTTAGAATTTACTGATGGAACTGCCTATGGTAAACTTAATATTTCCGGACAATTGAGTAATCCTCTATTTGATGGAAGGCTTCATGTGGATAATGCAAAAGGAAATGTTTTCATGGTGCCTGAAGATATTGCACCTTTTAGTGCAGATATAATTGCAAAGGAAAGAACTCTATATATTGGTCCCGAAATAATATCCGTTAATGGATCTTCTGTTAAAATAGGAATAGATTTATTTATTAATAATTGGATTCCTAATACATATTCTCTTAATATAAAAACTATGGACCAGGATAGCATAGCTATTATATACGATATTCCCAGCATAGGATTAGGAATTGACGGATATGTGTCCGGAGAAATTAAAATAGACCAGGATGAATATGGAATTCATGTAAACAGTGATCTAATAGCTGAGGAATGTATAATAAATTTAGGAACTGCAAGCAGTAATATAGAAAGTAGCAGATATGGTCTTTTTATAGATATGTTATTTACAACAGGACGAAAAGTTCAGTTCATATGGCCTTCAAATACATTACCTATTCTTAGAGCTACTGCAGAACAGGATCAAACTATTAAATTAAATATGGACAACCTAAATGGTACTTATTCTTTAAAAGGGATAATTAATATTAAATATGGGGAAATCTATTATTTTCAAAAAAGCTTTTATTTATCTGAAGGATCAATAGTTTTCGATGAAAATGAGTCTAGATTTGATCCTTTTCTTGGTTTTATAGCAAGAATTAAAGAAGTTGGCCCGGAAGGTGAAATTATAAATATTTCATTAATTCAGGATAAAAAGCCCGTAAGTCAATTTGCCCCACGTTTTGAGTCTGATCCCCCCTTGTCTGATGTTGAAATATTTTCTATTCTGGGAGCAGGAGTTTTTGCAGAAGTAGGTAGTGAACAAATTGACTTAACTTCTGCTCTTCTATTAACAGGGGACTTAGTTACACAATTTGCAATTATACGAAATTTTGAAAAAAAGATTAAGAATATGTTTAATCTGGATTTATTTTCAATTCGTACACAGATGATTCAGAACCTGCTTTTAGACAGATTTGTTCAGGATAATAGTATAGATCAGGAAGTTTATTTAGATAGTTTTGGAAGATATCTGGATAATACCAGTTTATACTTGGGAAAATACTTAGGAGATGATATATTCTTACAGGCTTTATTACAGATTAATAATCAGCAATTTATTGATACAGATCTGTATGCCACAAATAGCCTATTGGTAGAGTCAACAATAAGTCTGGAATGGCAAACCCCTTTATTTTTATTGGGTTTTTCCGTAAAACCTGACTTTGTAGACCCTGTTTCCAGTATTCAAAATACAAGCCTCGAGTTATCATGGGGCTATTCTTATTAATTGATATAATCATAAAGGAGATTTTATGCGCAAGTTTTTACTACTATCCTTGCTTTTCTTCAGCATTACAGGTTTATTATTCTCACAATCCACAGAAACAGGTTCCTGGTATATGGGAAAACCTATTAAAGATATCCAGTTTGAAGGACTAAATCATGTTAATCCTTCAGATCTTGATGGTATAACTTCTCAATTTATAGGAGCTTTATATTCTCCTGGTGTTTATAAAGATATGCAGAGTAAACTATTTGCACTCGATTTTTTTAAAAAATTCAGTGCAGAAGCTGAACCAGGTGATTCGAACAACAGCAGTGTAATTATTATTTTTTTAGTTGAAGAAAGACCATTGGTTGATGATATTAAAATCTCCGGTAATAATAAAATACGTAAAGGAGATATTCTGGATAGTATTTTATTAAAAAGAGATGATATTTTCAGTACTACTAAAATGAAATACGATAAAGATGCAATTGTTGAACTGTACCTTACCAAGGGGTACCCTGATATAACAGTAGAAGCAGAAAGTGTGGAACTTAGTGATAATACTGTTGAAGTTACATTTACAGTTATTGAAGGTAGTCAAACCCGTATTAAAGAAATTTTATTTTCTGGAAATAATGTTTTTTCCGAATCAACATTAAAAAGTAAACTTTCTATTAAAGCACAATCTTTACTAAGTAGTGGTGTTTTTGAAGAAAATAAACTTCAGTCAGACATACTGGCTCTTGAATCATACTATAAAGACCGTGGTTACCTTGACGTTAAAATTGTAGATATTAAACGGGAAGTTATTGAATCTGAAAACGGCCGAAACTATTTAGCACTTACTTTTTTCTTTGAAGAAGGGGAAAAGTGGACGTTTGGTAACTTAAATATTACTGGAAATGAATTATTTAGTAATGATGATTTACTTGAATTAATACACCATAGTTCAGGCGATATTATAAATAAATCAAGATTTGATATGGATTTTGCAAGAATTTCAGATCTCTACTATAATGATGGATATATTTATAATGATATACAGCTTAATGAAGAAAGAAATGCTCAGAATAATACAATATCTTATTCACTAAATATTATTGAAAAAGGTAGAGCTCATATAGAAAATATCATAATAAAAGGTAATGTTAAAACACTGGATTATGTTCTATATAGAGAAATCCCTTTGAAGGAAGGTGATGTTTTTAGTAAGGACAAGGTAATTGCTGGTATACAAAACCTTTATAATACAGGATTATTTTCTACTGTAGCTCCGGAAACACCTTATGGTAGTGCTGCAGGTTTAATGGATTTGGTAATAAACGTTGAAGAGGGTAAAAATACTGATATACAATTTGGTGTAACTTTTACAGGTGCAGCTGGTGACTATCCCATGGCCGGATTTTTAAAATGGAATGAAAATAATTTTATGGGAAAAGGACAAATATTAAGTATTGGTACTGAACTTTCCCCTGTAAAGCAAAGTTTTACATTGGGATTTAACGAAAAATGGTTAATGGGAAGACGGTGGTCTCTGGGCGCAAATTTTTCTTTTACTCACCAACTTTACACTGGAATACTACAGGATTTAATGCCAATTAGATTTACTGAAGATGAATATAATAATGAAGTAGCAGCACCGGATCCTTATAATAGTCAGGAAGAATGGGAAGCAGCAATAAATAATGGTGAATCCATAGAAAGTGCTTATCTAATGGAATATGATAATTATAAATTTGCTCTTGGAGCAAATACTGGTTATACCTTTCATACATTTCTTGGTCGTTTTACTACTGCCACAGGAGCAAGTTCAGCATTAAATAACATTGTTTACGATGAGCAAGTGTATCGTCCATATAATCCTGCTATAAGAAATAACCTGGATAATTGGCTATTTAATAATAGGATTTGGCTCAATCTTGTTTGGGATAAACGAGATTTTGTAATGAATCCAACAAGTGGATTTCTTTTAAATCAATTAACAACATATACCGGTGGTTTTATAGGTGGTAATACACATTATATTAAATCTCAATCGAAAGCAGAAGCATTTATAAAATTAATTGATATATCTGTTAGTGATAGCTACAATTTTAAAACAGTTTTTGCGGTACATACTTCTTTTTCTGCAATGCTTAAACAATACTATTTTGATGATAATGCAGGTTGGGATTGGAATATTAATGCCACAACCGGGGACATGTTGTACACTGACGGTATGAATATTGCCCGTGGTTGGCCATTCAAACAGGATGGTAAAGCAATGTGGGATAATTGGATTGAATTAAGAATGCCAATTGCTGAAAATGTTTTATGGGGAGATCTGTTTTTTAGTGGTACCGGTTTTTGGACAGAACTTACAGATGTCGATATAGCAAATGATAATTTTCTTGATAATTTTTACTTTTCATTTGGTGGCGGTATACGTTTTACTATCCCGGGCTTACCAATTGGACTTTATTTAACTAAGCGATTTAAAATAAATGATGATTCTATCGTCTGGGAAGCTGGAGATATATTTACAAATGCTGATAATCCTGATTCTGGTATGGATCTGGTTATAGCATTTCAATTTGGTCTATTTTAGATCAATTTATTAATACAGGAGATTACATTGAATAAAAAGGTATTACTTATAGGGATTTTATTTATAATTTCAACAAGTTTTTTATTAGCAGAAAAATTAACAATGATAGGTGTGGTTGATCTTACAAAAATAGTTTCTGACTATTTTAAGGAATCTACTGCATGGCGGGAAATAGATGAATTAACTAATAAAGTAGATGAAACTACTAATGAAAAAATGGATGAAATTAGAGAACTTCAGGGGCAGAAAATTACAGCTGAAAATAATAACAATGACAACCTTGTATTACGCCTTGATGATGATATATTGAAAAAGCAGCAATACTTGCAGGAATATCATAAAATAATGTCTGATCGTATAGCTTCAAAAAAAGAAAATTTACTTACATCCTCTGGTTTTTCTAAAGAAATCATAGAAACAATTCAGTTTATTGCAGAAAATGAAGGCTTTTCAATTGTACTTAGAAAAAAAGACCCTAATATTCTTTATTACAATTACGAAGTTGATATTACAGAAAAAGTTATTGAAAGGCTTATTTTGAGAGCTTCTTCAGGAAATTAGAGGATGCCGGATATAACTCCAATGATGCTGCAGTATCGTAGAATAAAATCTCAAAACAGAGATTCGGTACTGTTCTATAGACTTGGGGATTTTTATGAAATGTTTGAAAGTGATGCTCAGGAAGTATCTCATATTCTCAACATAACTTTGACTTCAAGACATGGTATCCCTATGTGCGGGATACCATACCATGCTGCCGGGAATTATATTCCCAGACTGTTAAATGCCGGTAAAAAAATTGCAATTTGTGAACAAACTTCAAAGCCTCAAAAAGGGAAAGGAATTGTAGACAGAGAAGTTGTTGAAATAATTACTCCAGGAACAGTGATTGATGAAAACTATCTTAAGGGAAATCAAAATAACTATTTAATATCAATTGGAAGGACTGGAAGTTATATTTCTCTGGTGTTTTTGGATTTATCTACAGCTGAATTTGGAGCTACAGCAATTGAGTTTAAGGAAAGAGAGAGTAAATTAAAAAAAGAACTTTTCAGCCTTAATCCTTCAGAATTAATTATACAGGAATCTCTACTTGAAGAAGATCCAGTCATTAACCGGCTTATTGCAGAGAAACCAAACATACTAATAAATCGTTATCCGGATTGGAAATATGACCAGGAAAGCTCTTTTTTAAAAATTACATCCCAACTGGGAGTTTCAAGTTTAAAAGCCTTTGGATTGAATAAAACAAGTCCTGAAATTTTTGCTGCAGCTGTGCTATTAGAATATGTAGATACAACTTCAAGAACTATTCTACCACATATACAAAATATAAATATTTATACAGATTCAGATTACATGGGAATGGATGAAGCAACACAAAAAAATCTGGAAATATTACGGAATTTACATGATAATACAGATAGTTTCACTTTAGTAAGTATTCTTGATAAAACAAAAACTACTATGGGGTCAAGAAAATTAAAAAGATGGCTTATAAGACCATCAACCAATCTG
>DAOVSY010000485.1 GCA_030633365.1 Spirochaetaceae bacterium
GTTTCCCTGTAGATTCAGCTGTAAGGTATTCCAAAGAAATTGATTATAGAGAATGGGGGAATAGATTACATATTTATGGCCTGGACCTTAGGCATACTCCCAGTGTAGAGATTTTTTGTGCTCATATTGAAAATAAGTATCAACGACTGGATATTTTAATAAATAATGCAGCACAGACTGTACGCAGACCTCCTGGTTTTTATGCTCATCTAATGGAAAATGAAACTAAACCTATCGAACATTTTTCAGAAAATACACAAATGTTGTTGAAAAATTTTTCGGTTTTTACTAAAAAACTGGACTCTTTTGCTTCAGATAGCTCCGGATCGGAGCTTGCATTATCATCTAATGAAGATATTCCCGGAATAGGGCTTAGAGAATCTGCACAACTTTCTCAAATTCCATATAGTTATGATAAAAATCTTTCTGTCAGTACTGTTTTCCCGGAAGGGAAACTGGATGAGGATCTTCAGCAGGTTGATTTAAGAGAGACTAACAGCTGGCGCCTAAAATTAGGAGAAATTGAAACTTCCGAAATGCTTGAACTTCAGCTGGTTAATGCTGTAGCTCCTTTTGTATTATGTAATAAATTAACTCCTTTAATGGAGAAGGACAATACCGGACAGAAACATATAGTTAATGTTTCAGCTATGGAAGGTAAATTTCTAAGGTTCAAGAAAGGTGATCGTCATCCCCATACTAATATGGCAAAAGCCGCACTAAATATGTTGACCCATACTTCAGCCAGTGGTCTGGCAAAAAATGGTATTTATATGAATGCAGTGGATACAGGCTGGGTAACAGATGAAGACCCGGTAAAGCTGTCTAAGTTAAAAGAGGATTTACATGATTTTCAACCGCCTCTGGATATTGTTGATGGTGCTGCCAGGGTATGTGATCCTTTTTTTGATGGAATAAACCGTGGAAAGCATTGGAGTGGTAAGTTTTTAAAGGATTATTTTCCTATAGACTGGTAGATAAGAAGAAGGGTGGAGAAAGGTCCCTGGACAGGCTCAGGAAACGGGGAGACCGGCATACTATCTGCATTTTATTTGCTTGTTTATTTACAGGAAAGATATATAATCAACAATACGAGGCTTTTTGTGCCAGGTCATAGCTAATTGGGTAGAGAAGAAGTATTTATTAAGTAGAAAATGTAATATAGCGCAAAAAGCGTATACAAATAAAACTGGTGGGATTATATTTTGAGTGATGATGTTTTTTCCGGAGAGATAGACCCTGAGATTGCTGAATTGATGGAGATTGATGAAGTAGAAGAATTGACTCCTGATTTTGAGGATCTATTTAATGATGGGAATGTAACAAAACAAAAAGCAGAAAAAGTAGATTTATCCAAAGTGGCTTTTGCTGCACCTCCCAGGCTTTCTGAAGACCGTTCAAATCCAATTTTTTCCAGTAAAGAGTATTATAAAACTGTTTTATCCGGGGAGGGAGAACCTTCCAAACGTGTTCATTCGCTTCTATCCAAGTTTTTAAATGCAAGTGACCCCAAAGATAAATCCATGTACAGAGCTAAGCTAATATCAGCTGTCTGGAATCTGTCTTCCAGTATTACTTCAAAATTTTCTTCTATATCCGAACCTAAAAAATTCTTTCTTAGATACGGTTTTCTTCTTCCCACATTAGTTTCCCGGGAACAAAGAGAAATGATAGGTAAGATAGTAACCGGGAATAATACAGGTGAACCTCTTTATTATTTTGATGAATGGCTGGGTAAAGTGGCCAGCGGTCAGATAAGTACATCTTCGGTGGATGAGGTCAAACAAGTCCGAAATAATCAGGGAGCAAAAATTCAGGCTCAAATTGATAAAACACGTGGAACCAGTGAATTCCATTTTGCTGAGATAAAAAATAAAACCAGAGATATAGAGAATGCAGAGGAAGAATTAAAGGAAAAAATAAAGATATTATCTTCTCATCAGATTTATGATGATGGTTTAAGCGCTTCATATGATGCAGGGCAAAAAGGTGTTCTGTCTGATATTATGAATACCTGCCGTTTTTTGTCAAATAAGGATAAAGAACTTGCTTCCAGTTTTGTTAGTTATGAAAATACAAAAAAGCAGCTGAATGAACTGGAAGATAAAGCGAGCCAGGAAGGTGTTTCTACCAGTTTAAATTCAAAAACTCTTGTAAATGAGTTTAATACAGTCAGACAAATGATAAAAATGGTTACTGGTAAACAGGGTAATCATATTCCTTTCCTTATGAAGCAGTATTTTCGTTCCCATATCAGGGATATTGGAACCAGAGAAAATGTTATTATGGAGTTTGCTGCTGTAGAGGCAATTGATGAAGGAATTTTTAAAAGGACTTTTAAGAGACAGACCAATAGAATTGTTCCTTATATAATTCTAGTACCTGGTTATGGAGAACGGGGAATATGCTGGGAACCTTTTGAAAAATTTAACAGGGCAACCAGCAGGGGAAGAGTTGCGGTTCCTATTTTTCCAAAAGACTTAAAAATTGCTGTAATATCTACAGCTGCAGATCTCCGGTGGCAGGTTGCAAAGGAGAAGGCTCAGCATTATTGGATGGAAGAAGGCCTCACCGGGCGTTATTATCAATGGTTTACTGATAA
>DAOVSY010000185.1 GCA_030633365.1 Spirochaetaceae bacterium
GCAGAAACAAATGTGGCCAGTGTATCTTCCTACCTTGGTCTTCCTGTAAAAGTTCTAACTGCTTTTGTAAAGGGGAGCCCTGTCGCAAGTTTCATTAAGGATAACCTGGCAGGTCGGCACATGGATTACGAAGGTCCTGAAATTGTGCCGGACGGTCCCTGGGGTGTGCGACATCAGATAAATATGGCAGACAGCGGTTATGGTTCCAGAGGCCCCAGAGTTAACAATGACAGGGCAGGTGAGGTTGGCCGTTTATTAAAAACTGAACAGTTTGATCTTGATAGAATATTTGGAAAAGAAGGAGTTCAGATTGTTCACCTTTCCGGTCTGGTTGGTGCTTTATCAAAAGAAACAAGTAAGTTTGTACTGGAAATTGCCAGAACAGCAAAGAAATATGGTACAGCAATCTCTTTTGATCTCAATTATAGAGCATCCTTCTGGGAAAACAGGGAAGAAGAACTTCGGGATATCTTTACTGAAATAGCTTCCATAAGTGATATTCTGGTAGGGAATGAAGAAGATTTCCAGTTATGTTTTGGCCTCAAAGGACCAGAAGCAGGGGGAGAAGATATTGCAGCGAAAATTGAGGGGTTTAAGGGAATGATTGAAAGTGCAAAAAAAATGTTCCCGGGCACTTCCGTTTTTGCTACTACCCTTAGAGAGGTTGAAAGTGCAAACAGTCATCTTTGGGGTGCAATAATGGCAGAAGGTGATGATTATTATATTGAGCAGCCCAGAGAAATAGGTGTACTGGACAGAATTGGCGGCGGCGACGGATTTGTCGGGGGAATGCTCTACAGTATTCTTAGAGAATGGTCACCGGAAAAGTGGGTACAGTTTGGATGGGCCAGTGGAGCACTTGCTGCTACTCTGCTAACTGATTATGGTCAGCCCGCAGATGAGGAACAGGTTTGGAGTATTTGGAAGGGGAATGCGAGGGTGAAGCGATAGCTGAACTTGAAACCTGATAATGAACAAGATAAAGCTATTGCGTTTGATTTTGATGGAACCCCGATTCCAACAGCTCTCTGCAATCGTAAATACTCTTTCAGAATTATGATCTGTATATTGCCTCGGGGGGCACTGAAGATATTCTTCAGATTGATATTGATCCCGTGTATCGTATTATTTTCCCAAACAGAGTATTGTAGTAAGTATAGGAGTTTAAAATGACAGAAATTAAATGGGGTCTTATAGGTTGTGGTGATATTTCCAGGAAAAGAGTGGCTCCGGCCATCAAAGATTCAGCAAACTCGAAACTTATTGCTGTTAACCGTTCAGATTTTTCCAAAGCAGAAAGCTTCGCTAAAGAATTTGGCGCTAAAAAGTGGATAAAAAAATGGCAGGACCTGGTAGTAGATGATGAAATTAATGCGGTATACATTGCGACTCCTGACTATCTCCACTCCGAACAGACCATTGCAGCAGCCGAAGCTGGCAAGCATGTACTCTGCGAAAAAACCATGGCCTTAAACACCGCTGATGCAGACAAAATGATCGACGCATGCAGAGCTAATGATGTTAAACTGGGTATTGCCTACTACAGGAATCTATACCCCAGTGTGCACAGAATAAAAGAAATTATTGCATCTGGAGAAATAGGGAAAGTTGCCCATATTCAAAGCAACAATTTCGAAAATTTCGACCGTAAGCCTGGAGAACCCAGGCACTGGCTCATGGAAGAGAAGAAATCCGGTGGTGGTCCCATGATGAATATGGGTTGTCACAGAATTGAAGTTTTTGTAAATATTGTAGGATCTGTAGATCAAATTACAAGCTTTAATGATAATATTATTTTTAAAAGAGAAGTAGAAGATTCATCTATAGTCCATTTTCGTTTTAATAGCGGGGCATCTGGTATTTTGACATCATCCTATGCTGCAAAAGAGCCAAAAGATACACTGATTATCTACGGAAATGAAGGTTCAATCCATGTTCCTGTCTTAAATGAAGGGACCATGACAATTGTTAGTGCCTCAGGAATACGTACAGAAGAACACCCTAATCATCCCAATATTCATCAGCCATTAATCGAAGATTTTGTCGATTCTATTAGAAAGAATAAAGAGCCCTCAGTGACAGGGGAGATGGGAAGAGAGATAACAAGAATTTTGGATAAGATTTACGGGAGATGACCTCTTCATCCATAAACTATATAGAATCTGAACCAATGTAATTTTAGTATTTTAACCTTGACAAAATACTATTCTACAAATATCATGAAACCGATTTCATAGAATTGTGCTACTGGGAATATGATGGATAAAAAAAATATTACCATTTCAGATATCGCCAGAATTACAGGTGTTTCAAAGAGCACCGTATCCAGGGTACTCACTGGGAATTCCTATGTTGAAGAATCAAAGAAAAGCAAAATTCTTCAAACCATAAAAGAGACTGGCTATGTTCCGAATTTTGCTGCACGAAGCCTGAGGAGCAGAAATACCGGAACTATCGGAGTAATTCTAAATCTTGATCCGGACTATCATTTCTCTGACTTTATCTCAATGGAGACACTCAGAGGGATCAGCTCTTCAGCCTATGAACTGGATTACAATGTTTCTGTTATCGTTGAGGAATGTACTCATGCACTGCCTAGAATTTTAAAAGATCAGAGTGTAGATGGACTTATTGTAATGGGCCTGAAGGAGACAGAAGAAGCCCTTGAAACAATAAAAAATCCTGAAGAATTGCCCATACCTGTTGTTCTTCTGAATTATTCAAAAAACTTTAAAAGATTCCCATCAGTATCATTCAGTAATGAGATCAGTGGCTATGATTTTATGATGTATGTTATTTCACTGGGACACAAAGATGTGGGGACGATCGATTGTTCCCCTGATATTCTGGCAGTAAAGAATAGGATGCAGGGAGTAAGGCGTGCTTTGGATGAATCGGGCTTTGATTTTATACCGGATTGGCACTTTACCTTCAAAGATATTGGCCAGGGAGAAGCAGGTAGAAAAGGAGCTGAGTATTTCCTGCAGCTTAAAACAAAACCTTCTGTAATAATCGCATCTGATGATGATATAGCAATATCATTTATGGCATCAGTTACTGCAGCCGGCTTAAAAGTTCCGGAAGATGTGAGTATAGTTGGTGTGGATGATATCCCCATATCAAAATATATGAACCCTCCTCTAACAACACAGAAAGTTGAAGGTTATAAACGGGGAACTTTAGTTTTCAAAATGCTTGGACAACTTATGAATGGAGATGAGCTGGAAGAAAAACATGTATACATGCGTTCAGAAATTGTAGAACGTGAATCTTTAAAGAGAATCTAAAAGGATAAGAATTATGGAATCAATTTTTCAAAAAATCACTGACTTAGGTATTGTACCGGTAGTAAAAATAATGAATGCTAATGATGCTGTTGATCTGGGAAAGGCACTGGTAAAAGGAGGCCTTCCCATAGCTGAAATTACCTTTCGTACCGATGCTGCAGAAGAGGCAATGAAAAGACTGCATTCAGAACTTCCGGAGATTCTTCTTGGTGCAGGAACTGTTCTGACAGTAGACCAGGTTAAAAAGGCTGTTGATGCTGGAGCAGAATTTATAGTTGCTCCTGGATTTAATCCTGATGTAGTTGATTACTGTATTGCAAATAATATCCCCGTTGTTCCAGGGGTCAACTCTCCAACTCAGATTGAGATGGCATTAAAGAGAAACCTGAGAGTCTTAAAATTCTTTCCAGCAGAAGCTTCAGGTGGGCTTCCCATGTTGAAATCCATGGCAGCACCTTACGGTGATTTGAAATTTATCCCTACAGGAGGGGTAAATACAGCAAACATCAATACTTACCTTCAGTCAGACAGGGTTCTGGCATGTGGAGGAACGTGGATGGTTAAACCTGAATTGATAAGCTCCGGTAAATTCGATGAGATTGCAAATATTACTTCAGAAGCGGTTAAGAACATGCTGGGTTTTGAACTTATGCATGTAGGTATAAATGAGAATAACGAAGGGAGTGCAGGAGACTCTGCAAAGGAGTTTGCATCTCTTCTTTCCTTTCCTGTTAAAGATGGAAACAGCTCACTTTTTGTCGGGTCAGAGTTTGAAATAATGAAGAGCAAATTTCTGGGAGATCATGGGCACCTTGCTATTGGGACTAATAATATAAACAGGGCTGTTTCATACTTTGCCAGAAATAGAATAGCAACTTTGCCGGAAACTGCTAAAGAAAAAAATGGCAGGCTGATAGCAGTATATCTGGATAAAGAAATATCAGGATTTGCTGTACATCTTTTGCAGAAGTAGAGAATTTGTATGAATGAGGAGGTAAATTATGAGCAAAAAAATTGATGTAACCATAATCGGCGGAGGGATGATAACCAACGATCTGCTCCTGCCATCAATCTATCACCTGCAGCGAACAGGGTTTGTAGGAGAGATAAACGTATGTGCATTAAACAATCCTCCCCTTAAAGCATTGAAAGAAAATGCTGATATAAAAGAAGCATTCCCAGAACAGGATTTTACAGCTTATCCATCTTTGGAAGAAAAACCGGATAAAAATTTTCCAGATCTTTATAAAGAAGTTCTTACAAAAATGAAACCCAGACAGGCTGTTGTTGTGGCAATGCCCGACCAGCTTCATTACCAGGTTGTATTGGAAGCGCTAAATGCCAATCAGCATGTGCTTGCAGTAAAACCTCTGGTTTTAAACTATGATCAGGCTGAGAAGATAAAGGATCTTGCATTTGAAAAAGGACTTTTTGTTGGAGTGGAATATCATAAACGTTTTGACAGAAGATCACTGGAAGCAAGAAAACGCTACAAAGACGGTGAATTTGGTGAATTTAAAATGGGAGAAGCTAAGCTTATAGAACCATACCTGTACCGGGATTCAAATTTTCAGAACTGGTTTACCACAGACAAGACAGATCCATTTACATATATTGGCTGCCATTATGTGGATCTGGTATATTTTATTACAGGTCTAAAACCTGTAGAACTAACAGTTGCAGGAATTAAAGGTAAATTCCCTAATGGGAATGAGGGTTACATGTGGGCACAGGGTAGAGTTCGTTTTGAAAATGATGCTCTCTTAACTGTTACAACCGGTCTGGGATACCCGGATGATGGTGCAGGAAGCAACGACCAGGGAATGGTCATGTATTGCGAAGGAGATAACTGCGGAAGCATGATAAAACATAACGATCAGTTTCGTGGTGTTACCCATAGCTATATAGAAAATATAGGTGTGGCAGGAAGTAAATTTAACTTTATTAACCCGGATTTTTACCGGCTTATTCCCTGGGAAGGGGAAGGATATAAACCAGTTGGATATGGATACGATTCTGTTTCAGCAAATATAACTACTATAGCAGGCATTGAGAATCTTGAAGATGTTGATAATATTGGATCACGACAGAAAGAGATTAAAAAAATTGATGATAAAGGAATTATTGCAACTCCTGCAAACAGTTTTTTTAATGAACTGGTTGTAGAGGCTACCAGGGAATCTATTGTGAACGATGGTAAATCAGTAAAAATTATATATGGAGATCATCCTCATATAGAAAGATAAAAAGGGCGACACGAAGTGTCGGGGACGCATTTTAGTCGCAAGAGGGATAGTATGGAAACTTTGTAAATATATGACAATACCAGAGGAGTAAAAAATGGCACAGTATAATCTTACACCGGTGGTAGTACCGGCAGTTGAAACTAAATACAGAACAATAAAAACTAAACTTCCAGTACCGGAATCTCTCGATATTTTTAAGGATCTCTCTGAATCTGAACCAAGGAGTATGATGGGACAGCCTCCAATTATCTGGGACAGAGCAGAAGGATTTCAAATTGAAGATCCCTGGGGGAATAAATGGATGGACTGGTCTGCAGGAGTCCTTATTGCAAATTCTGGACATGGCAGAAAGGAAGTTCGGGATGCCCTTAAACAAATAATTGACAAACCTCTTCTATCTTCCTACGTATTTGTTCATAAAAAACGGGCAGAGTTAACCGGGATGCTCCAGGCTCTGGCACCTAAACCAGAAGACTATTCTGTCTTTCTTCTAAGCACAGGAAGTGAGGCTGTTGAAAATGCGATTAAGCTGGCCAGGACATATGCCATTGAAAAACACGGTAAGGAAAAACGTTATATAGTTTCTTTCCAAA
>DAOVSY010000555.1 GCA_030633365.1 Spirochaetaceae bacterium
AGGAGGATTTGCCCAGGGGTCGGCTATTCTTGTAGGGAATGCTTTGGGAGCAGATCAGAAAGATTTGGCTGTCAAAATTGTTTATGGTTGCCAGATAATAGCCGGAGTTATTGGAACACTTGTTGTCCTTACAGTATTAATAATTCCAGAGATTGTTATGGGAATATTTGTTACTGATCCACAAACAATATCTATAGGAATAAAGGCACTGTATTTTTTTAGTATATTCTTTTTTATAGAAGTAATGGGATACTCTTTTGAGATTATTTTTGGTGGTAATGGCTGGGGCCGATATGTTCTGTTTTCAGAGTTTACATCCAATATGGTCTTTATTATAGGATTAACTTTATTACTGGTTTTTGTTTTTAATAAAGGAATTTATGGTGCCTGGCTGGGATTCGCCCTTTATCAGGTTTTTCATGCATTAATATTATTTATTGGATTTTTATCAAAAAAATGGCTTCATATTGAAATTGAAAAGTAAATCTCTCCAGAGCTATTAAAAGTTTCTCTGGAGATCTATTTACATAATTACAACAATTTCTTACGCAATGAAGCGGAAACATATTCACCGACCAGTACAACTGCAAATATAGCTATAAGAATCATACTTACATTATGCCACCTGAATAAATTCATTGACCCTGTAAGTATTATACCAATACCCCCTGCACCAACAATTCCTATAATTGAAGACTGACGTATATTTATATCCCAGCGGAATATTGCTGTCCCAAGTATTGTAGGCATTACCTGAGGCAAAATACCAAAGATAAAGATCTTTGCCTTGTTGGCTCCTGTTGCCTCAATAGCTTCCACCTGACCATAGTCTATTTCTTCAATGGCTTCGGAGATCAGCTTGGCTGTAAATCCCAGGGATCTCATTGTCAACGCAGCAACTCCTGCAAGAGCTCCTGGGCCAAAAAATACTACAAAGATTAAACCCCATACTAGCTCGTTTACTGAACGGCTTACAACAACTATAGTCCTGGCTATCCCCATAGTCACTTTGTTCATTGTAGTGTTCCTTGCATTTAAAATTGCTATTGGAAAAGCCAGAACCAGTGCAAGAAGTGTACTTATTGTAGCAATATTTATTGTTTCTATAAGAGGACCAATAATTTTAGTAATATATCCCCATCCCGGGGGAAACATTCTGTTAATCAAATCTGCCGCCTGGGTAGAGGCGTCAGTTAAATAAGGCCAGTATATATCTACTTTTGCCAGAGCCCAGATAATTACAAGCAGTACAGCTAATTGACGGATAAATCTAATTAAGGACTGCTTTGAGGAGTAGCGTTTCCAGACAATTTTTTCTGTGTCTATCATTGCATCATACCCCTTATTTTTCCGCTTATAAATTCCATGACCAGAACTACAGAAACTATCACAATCAGAATTGCAAGAGAAACATCATAGTCATAGCGATGGAAGGAGGCAAAAAGCATTCCTCCAATTCCACCAGCCCCGACTATTCCTATTATTGTCGATGCTCTTAGATTTATATCCAGCAGATATATGGCAAGTCCAACATAACGGGGCATTACTTGTGGTGCAACACCAAATAGTTGAACCTTAAACCAGTTTGCTCCGGTAGCTCTCACCGCCTCAATTTGACCTTTGTCGATATTCTCTACGGCATCTCCAAGAAGTTTTGAGAAAAAACCAAGAGAAACAAAGGCTAAAGTTAATATCCCCGGGAATGGTCCGAATCCAAAGGCTTTTACAAAGATGATGGCCACAATAATGGGAGGGAAAGACCTTGCAAAAACAATAAATGCTCTGGTTAGGTAATATACAGGCTTAATAGATATATTTGAAGCCGCTCCCAATGCCAGAGGGATTACCAGAATAGAACTCATAGCAGTCGCAATTACTGCCATTTGTAAACTTTCCAGAGTCCCTGTTAATATCATTTTTACTCTTGTATAGTCGGGAGGAAACATTCTTTTAAGGAAATTTGCTGCTCTGGGCATTCCAGCC
>DAOVSY010000382.1 GCA_030633365.1 Spirochaetaceae bacterium
GGAGCAGGATGGCGGCAAATTAAAGGAAATTACGGATCTTCAGAGTTTAAAGACATTTTTAAGTGAATCCGGTGAGTCTCTGGAGATGGTTACAGATATTTTTGCATCCCAGGGGGATCTCCTTGCAGATTTACCTACTGTATGGCCTGTTGGTTCGGGAATTGGAAGAATTACTAACTATTTTGGTCCTGAAATACATCCTTTTACAGGACAGTGGTACCTTCATAAGGGTATAGATATTGCCTCATACAGACGCGGGGTTCTAATTAATGCAGCAGCTAATGGAAAAGTTGTAGAAAGAATGTACGATGCAATGGGTTTTGGTAATTATGTTATCGTACGTCATTCTTATGGATATAGCACAAAGTATGCACATATGGATAAAGTTTATGTAGAAGAAGGTGATACTGTAACCCAGGGGCAAAAATTGGGAACCATGGGTAATACAGGATTGTCTACAGGGCAGCATCTTCATTTTGAAGTCAGGATTGGTTCTCAGGTCGTTGACCCTTTGAGATTTCTTGATATAAATTCAGGTATTCATTAAATAACAATCTTTATTACTCCAATAGGAAAAATTAATATGAGTGATCATCTTGGAAAAAGCGGTGTATTTATAAATTCTATTGTTGGTGATGGGACAAAATTTGTTGGCGATCTTGAATTGAATGGGTTATTACGTATTGATGGTGACTTTATAGGCAATATACGAACAGAAGGGAAAGTTTTAATAGGCAAGAACGGCCGTGCAGAGTGCACAATTTTAGCAGATACTGTTGTAATTGGCGGTGTCGTTAAAGGTGATATTATATCTAAAGGAAAGGTTGTAATTCTTTCAACAGGGATGCTGATAGGGAATGTTTCAACTCCACGACTAATTTCTGAAGATGGTGTAATTCTAAATGGTGTGTGTATGATTGCAAGTGTTGAAGAAGTTCCGGTTCCTGTTAACTCAAAATTAGCATCGAATTTATTAGAAGGGGAAGACCTTGAAAAGTATAACCCTGCAAAAATTAGTAAATAATGGGAAAAATTACTGCTTCCGGCAGATCTTTTAGGAAAAAAAATTCAGGTACTTCCAGAAAAAAAGTTGATAAAAGTGAAGTTAAAAAATTAAATTTCTCTTCTCTTTTAGAAATAGACAGAAATGAAGCTGTAGGTTTTGACTCTATAGATTATTCAAAGTTAGATTTGGAAGATCTATTGGATGATATTCATGAAGCCGGTGAAAATTTAAAAGAAGTTCCCACTTTTCAAAATGTAAAGTTCTATAAGGGAGCTGTCTCCAAATTTCTGAAATTTATAGTAAAAAATTCCCTGGAAACAGAAACAACTGCCGGTTCCAATTTCAATCCATTGAAAAAACAAAAAAAGTATACAATAATTAGAGTTGTAGACGAGAAATTAGAGCGTCTGGCAGCGGGTGTATTACAAAACCAGTCAGATAAACTCTTAATTCTTGAAAAAATTGAAGAAATAAATGGATTAATTGTTAATCTTCTTAAATAACCTTACCTGGTCGGAAGTAAACTTCCCTGGTCGCCAACAAGTTGGCTGCTCGGGTATGCTGCCTATCCTGCCCGGCTATGCAACCAATGGAGTAATAAGATGAGTGACCATATAAATAACCAGATAAATAATCAGGTAACTGATGATTCTGTCAGCCATAAGGCCTGTTCTGATATAAGCTGTGGTGACAGTGAATTACATTATTGTTCAGTAAAAATTTTACATTCGAGCGAAACTCAAACCTGTAGGATGGAATCTTCTGAACAAGTTAAAAGAGGAGATTTTGTTCTTGTCAATTCCAGATATGGTAAGGATCTTGCTGTTGTATTGGGATCGGTTAAATGTATCTGTCAATCTGAAAAAGATAATATTGAAAACATAATTAGAATAGCTGATGAGAAAGATATTTCTAAATATGAGAATAATATTGAGAGGGAAAAAGAAGCATTAAAACTTTGTAAGCTTAAAATACTTGAACACAAACTCGATATGAAACTTATTTCTGCCCACTATTTACTGGAAGAGGCTAAAATACTATTTTTCTTTACAGCCGAATCCCGGGTTGACTTTAGAGATCTTGTTAAAAATCTTGTTTCAATTTTTAAGATGAGGATTGAGCTTCGGCAAATAGGTGTAAGAGATGAGTCCAGAGTTTTAGGGGGTCTTGCAGTTTGCGGCAGGAATTACTGTTGTAACGGAGTCACCGATAAACTGAAACCTGTTTCTATAAAAATGGCAAAGGAACAAAGTCTTTCTTTAAATTCAATGAAAATATCAGGTCCTTGTGGTCGTTTACTCTGCTGTTTGTCTTATGAATATGATTTTTATCTGGAAGAAAAACATAAATATCCTTCTGAAGGCAGTCGAATTTCATCCGGAGAAGATCAGTTCAAGGTTTTGGATACCAATGTTATAACTAAAAAAATTACAATAGTTTCAAGTGATGGTAGATTTTTTACTGTTCCTTTGGAGTTCTTGAAAAAAGAAGACTCCGGTAAATGGTCTTTATTAGAAACTTATTTTGATACACAGTAAGACTACTTTTATGTTGGGGAAATTACAATAGTGGATTGACTCTTGTATTGATCATATAAAATTAAAAAAGAGTGGTATTGATGAAAAGTATAATAAAAATGTTATTTTATCTGTCTATTATTATAATCTTGGGCTGTGTTTCAACAGTCAATATAGAACAAATTAATGAATTTTATAATTCTGGAAATGAAAAAGCCATTGAATCCATTCTTGTTAATCCTGAAAAATTAGAGAATCCTGATGATATTACTGTTGTGCAGAATTAGTATAGTGAAATGAAAATATTAAGAATAGAATCTGAAATTAAAAAAGGGATAGCAACTGGTGATCTTGAGACACTGGAGCAAATTGTTTTAGGGGAATATAAAGACTATGCTACTGAAGAGCAGCAACAAAATGCAGTTGTCCTTTATAAGATAATTTTATCTGAGCAAGTTGAGGCTGAAATAGCAGAAGCAATAGATACAGGTGATTGTGAAAAACTTTATGAATATGCTGTTGATAAAAAGAATGTAATAGATTCGCAGCAAGCAAGAATAGCAATAAAATATTTGGGGATATATACAAATAATGACTCCAGTGTTAGGAAATACAAAAATGATAAAATGGATGGATCCGTTAGATTAGTGTCAGAAGAGACACAAAATAAAGTTTTTTCTGATCCAGACAATTATATACCTATCTTGGTAAAGGAATTATCCAGACGAACAAATGATAAGTATCTAATAGTTAAAAATATTCATGATTGGATATGTGATAATATTTCATATGATGCTAATGCTTATTTTAACAATGTGAACCTTCCTCAGGATTATCTA
>DAOVSY010000189.1 GCA_030633365.1 Spirochaetaceae bacterium
CTTAGAGCATCTTCCGGATTAATTTCCATAAGTGCATTGGGGTATATTTTATCCAGAACAGATCGTCTGGTCATTGTTCCTCCATGCCAGTGATAAAGGACTCTGCCAGTTGAAAGTATATATGGGAATTCATCTGTGGTCTGCTCCGAATTCAGTCGTAAATCGAGTATATTAAATAAGCCCTTACCTCTGGGAAAATCATCACTAAACAGATATGGTGTACCAGGATGATCTTTATCCGGACATGGCCAATGAACACCACCTTCCTGTTTAAGTCTTGCATGTGTTATTCCACCAAATGGAGGAACAAGTTCTGCCATCTCGTCCCATATTTCAGAAGCTGAAATAAAGTTAAATCCTGAACTTACTTTTTTATCCAGTCTGGATTCAACTCTTAATGCAAGCTCCTGAACTATTTTCCAATCTATTTTAGCTTCTCCCGGAGGGTCAAAAGCAGGACGGATTAATTGTATTCTTCGATCACTATTTGTAAAAGTTCCGTCTTTTTCTGCAAAAGATGCAGCTGGAAAAATAATATCAGCATATTCTGCAGTTTCATTAAAAAAGATATCAATCATAATAACATTTTTTAATTTTGCAAAATGATGTCTTGCAACATTAAGATCCGGTTCACTCATAAGGGGGTTTTCACCAAGTATTATAAAATCTGTAATAAGACCGGAACCAGCTGCATCTGACATCTCAAGGGTAGTTAATCCAGGCTTATCATTTAAGTTGGTATTCCATTTAGCTTCAAACTTTGTTCTAACCTCAATATCGGCAACACTCTGGTATCCTGGATAGTATGTAGGTAACCCACCAGTATCAGAACAGCCCTGAACATTATTCTGTCCACGCAAAGGATTAAGGCCTGTTCCAGGTTTACCCAGGTGCCCACAAAGAAGGGCAAGGTTTGCAATGGACATTGTATTATCTGTTCCATGCACACTTTGACTAATACCCATACCCCAATAAACTGCAGCGGAGTTAGCCTTTGCATAGATTCTGGAAGCTTCCTTAATGTCATCAGAAGGTACACCTGTAATAGTTTCTGCCCATTCAGGAGTAAACTTATCAAGACTCTTTGAATAGCTGTCAAACCCCTCAGTTCTGGAATTAATAAAACTAGTATTATAAAGTTTTTCTTTTATAATTACGTTTGCCATAGCCTGAAACAGAGCAACATCTGTTCCTGGTTTTTGCTGAAGATGAAGAACAGCAAAATTTGTCATTTCTGTTTTTCTGGGATCAATAACTATTAGTTTTG
The DNA here is from genome assembly GCA_030633365.1 of Spirochaetaceae bacterium. Next base: position 1,268 of record DAOVSY010000189.1, read on the forward strand.
CACCATTTTTAACAACGGCTTCTCTCATAAAAGTGCTAATTACAGGATGTGTCTCTGTTGTATTTGAACCTGTTACTATAAATACATCCAGATCTTTCATTTCTGCAATTGAATTTGACATTGCAGAAGATCCCAATGCTTTTTGGAGACCTGCAACTGATGCTGCATGACATAGCCTTGCGCAATGATCCACATTATTTGTTTTTAATGTACTTCTGACAAATTTCTGAAAAATATAATTATCTTCATTTGAAGCCTTTGCACAACAAAAAGTACCAAAGGCATTACCACCTGATTTTTTATATGTTTCGGCCAGTCTGTCAGCAGCAAGATCCAGAGCTTCATCCCAGGAGGCTTCTCTGAAACCATCAATACCTACAGGTTTTCTGGTCTCTATATCAATATCTTTACGAATAAGAGGTGTTTTTAGTCTTGAATGATGGTGAGTGAAATCAGTACCATAACGGCCTTTTGCACATAATCTCCCAAAATTGGGTGCAGCATTATCCGGAGTTCCTGTTATTATTATCTTTTCGTTCTTAATATTTAATTCTATCTGACACCCTACTCCACAATAGGGACATGTTGTTCTAACTATTCTATCAAACTTCATTTTTTTGCCCCTTCTATTTCCAGCTTGTATTCATTACTTGCTATCAATGCTCCTGTCGGACATACAGCAACACAGTTTCCACAGAAAACACAGGATGTTTCGGGAAGTTTCTTATCATAAAATGTAGATATTTTGTTAGTATAGCCTCTTCCTGTTGTTGTGAGAGCATATGAAAACTGGATATCGGTCGAACACACCTGAACACAACGTTCACAAAGAATACATTTACTATAATCTCTCATATAAAATGGGTTATCATCCTTTACCGGATAAGGTCTCTCCTGTGTATCTTTAAATCTATCAGGATCTGCTCCATATTTTTCTATTTGTACTTCCAGTTCCGGAGCAGCTGAGAGATCAGTAGAACCTGAAAGCATCTCAAGAATTGTTCTTCTGGCACGAATAACACGTTCAGAGTCAGTTTTAATCTTCATACCGTCTTTTACTTTTGTAATGCATGAAGGAAGAAGAACCCTGGCTCCTTCAACTTCTACAACACATTGCCTGCACAGGCCAGGAGGCGTCAGCTTTTCATGAAAGCATATTGTCGGAATATAAATACCAGCCTTTTCTGCAGCATCAAATATTGTAGTTTCTTCTTCTATTTCCAGCTTAATATCATTCAGGTATACAGTAACCATTACTTACCCCCCTGGTCATTATTATTTTTGAAAAGCTCCGGCCAAATTTTCATTGCACTCAGTACAGCAGAAGAAGCTGTTTGACCAAGACCGCAAAGGGATGCATCCTTCATTGTTAACCCCACATCCTCTAAACGCCCATAATCACCGTATTGAGGGCCATCAACATTAATTCTGCCTATTATTTCCTTTTGTTTTCGGGTACCAAGCTGACAAGGATAGCATTTACCACAACTCTCATGATTAAAAAAGTTAGTTATGTCTACAAGTATATTACGAATATCTCTGGTTTCATCAAATACCATAATTACACCAGATCCCATGGATAAACCGGCAGCTCTAAGTGTTTGCTGATCAAGAGCGATATTCCAATGTTCACCTGGGACAAAACTTCCGGATGCACCACCAAGAATAATAGTTTTCATTTTTTTATCACCAGGTATTCCTCCACCCCAATCGTCAATAACTTCATTAAGTTTTACACCAAAAGGCAGTTCATATAAGCCAGGTCTGACAACATCACCAGAAAGGCAAAATAATCTTGATCCTGATGGGGATGCTAATCCTGGATTAGAAATCATTCTTTTTTTATCACTCATAATACGCGCAAGATAACTGAATGTTTCTACATTATTTATATTTGTTGGTTTTCCAAATAAACCACTCACAACAGGGTAAGGAGGTTTGTTTCTGGGATATCCACGTTTACCCTCAATAGATTCAAATAATGCTGTTTCTTCACCACATATATATGCTCCGGCACCTGATCTTATCTCCAGCTCAAAACTGAAATTTGAATTTTGAATATTATTTCCAAGAAAACCGGATTCCCCTGCTTTTTCTATTACCCGGGTAAATAGAGATTGAGCATCCTGATACTCACCTCTAATATAAATATATCCCTTTTGTGCCCCAATAATATAAGCCGATATTAACATTCCTTCCAGAACACTATAGGGATCTTTACTTAGCATTGCACGATCTTTAAAGGTACCCGGTTCCGACTCATCAGCATTACAAACAACATATGCTTCACTATTTTCAGCCTGCGCAGCTCCTTCCTCTTTAAGACCTGTAGGAAAGGCAGCGCCACCCCTTCCAAGAAGACCACTTGATTTTACGATCTCGATTAGATCTTCCCTGGATAATGTTAAAGCATAAAGAAAGCCTTCAAAACCACCCTCTTTTAAAAAATCATCAATACTATCAGGATCTATTTTATCAAAACGCTGGGTTAAAACAGGATTATTACCATAAGCTTTATTTGCCGGAACAGATTTTTTCCCATCTATAATATCTTCCAGGTTATCTAAAGACAGGTCACAAACAGTTGTATTATTTACCATTGCCGAAGGAGCATGATCACAAAGGCCCAGACACTGAACAGATTCCACCATAAATCTTCCATTGGAAGAAGGTATTCCCTCTTCCAATTCCAATTTATCCAATAATGCTTTTTTAATTTTATCTGCACCTTTAAGAGAGCACAAAGGGCTTGTACAAACTCTAATAACAGTTTCTGCAGTAGGTTTTGAATATAATAATGAATAAAACCCTATAACTCCATAAATATCAGCTGGGGGTACATTTAAGGCTTTAGAAATTATTATTGCAGCATCTTCAGAAATATAACCAAATAACTCCTGGGCTTTTAGTAAAGAAGGAAGCAAATTCGTACGTTGCTTTTCTTCTAATTGATCAAGAAATTCTTCAAGTTTTAGGTAATGAGTATTTCCCATTAATTTCCCCTTTATTCATTGTTGGATTATTATAGTTTCAATTCTTTCGAAGTTCATTTTTCATTGCTTTTCCAAGTAGATCAATTGTATAGGGTTTTTTTATAAATCTACCTGCTCCTAATTTTAAAGTACTCTCAACCTCTTTATTTTGAGAATAACCACTTGCAATAATTGCTTTCTGGTTTGGATAGATTTTGACAATTTCTTTAAAAGTTTCATATCCACTTAAACCAGAAGGCATTATCATATCTAAAAGTAAAATATCAATAGTATTGTTTTTCAACCAACTAATAGCTTCCTTCCCTGAGCTGACATAATGTGTATTGTAACCAAGATAGTTCAACATTCCGGAAGCAATTTCCTGTTGAAGAGATTCATCATCAATAATTAATACAGATTCACCTTTGCCTTGAATATCCACTACTACCGGGGTATTTGATTCTTCAATGATAATACTCCTATCTACAGGAAAGTATAAATCAAAAGTAGTACCTGTATCCGAACTGGTAACAATTATTCCCCCATGATGATCCTGAACAGTATTCCATACAACTGACAACCCGAGACCAGTACCACTCATACCCATTACCTTTTTTGTATAAAAGGGGTCAAATATTCGCTCCCGGTCTTCCTCAGGAATACCATGCCCTGAATCTTTAACACTAAGGACAGCATATTCACCTTTTTCCATATATTGGCCCATTGAAAAGGGAGTATCAACATACTGATTTCTGGTTGATATTGTCAGGTCACCTATATTTTCCATAGCTTCAATTGCATTCATAACTAAATTCATTACACACTTTTTTATATGAATATCAGAGCATGATATATTTAAAATATTTTCATCCAAATTTTTAATAAGAGTAATGTTTTCCATCTGAGGTTCTAATTTTTCATACTCTGGAGAATTAAAGTACTGATCAATTATTTTATTTAAAGTACAGGGTTTTCTTGTACTGGCAACACCCTTAGCAATAGTTAGTAAATCTGCTACTACATCTGCTGCTCGCAAGCCAGATCTTTTAATTGCTTCTACATGGGGAATAATATCACTATCTTCATCCAGTGACATTTTAATTAGGTCAGGATAGCCAACTATTCCAGACAGGATATTATTTAAATCATGAGCTACACCACCAGCCATTAATCCAATAGCTTCCATTTTTTGAGCTCTAAGAAGTTTTTTCTCAAGTAAGGCATTTTCAGCTTCCCGCTTATTATCTAAAGTCAAATCTCTGAAGGTAGTTAATCCTCTTTCACCTACGGGGCTGTAATCAATTTCTACTTCTTTAACTTCGCCATTTTTACAATGAACTGTACAATACTGTTTCTTAAATACATTTTTACCTTCTAAAAATTCTTCTATTGCATTTTGCCAGCTTAACTGAACTTTAGACCGATAACCAGGATCAGGATAAGATAGTTCCCACATTTTTTCTAAAGTAGGAATATCTTCCAGTGTATAACCAAAAGTCTCTCTAAAACTCTTGTTTAAATATTCTGAATCACCATCTTTTCCAATTGCCATAGGAAAATTAGCAGCTTCAAGAATTTGGAAAACACGTTGCTCACTATCCTGTAATTTTTTTAATACTTTATGTCTTTCTTTCACCATATGATTTGCAGAATTTGCGAGTATAGTTGATTCTCTAAAAAATAATTTTTTTGTATCAATTACTGTTAACTCATGTGCAGCACGATCAAAGAAATCTTTAAATAAATTTAAATTATTTTTTATTCTTCTGGATATGAAAAAAACAATAAATGTACCAAAAAAGATA
>DAOVSY010000336.1 GCA_030633365.1 Spirochaetaceae bacterium
CAATCTTTTCTTATTGTTACACTCCTAATTTTACAGTCCCGACTAAGGCGTGTTAGAAAATCTCTTTCAAAATCACATAAAGAACTTGAAAGTAAAGTTATTGATAGAACAAAAGATTTAACTGTAAGTAATACAAATCTAAATATTGAAATTAACAATCATAAAACTGCTAAAGATCAAGTACAGGCTCTCCTTGAAGAAAAGGAACTAATTCTGTCAGAAGTTCATCATCGTATTAAAAATAATATGACTACAGTCATGCAGCTTTTATTCATGCAGTCTACGAATATGAAAAATGAGGAAGCTGTTAACTCCCTAAAAAATGCAGGAAATAGAATTCAAAGTATGATGCTGCTCTATGATAAATTATATAGAGGTTCAGTTTTTGAAAATATGAAGGTAAAGGATTATCTGGAAACCCTAATTACCGAGATTATTGGTAATCTGGATATTTCAAATAAAATACTTATTGAAACAAATATTGAAGATTTTGTGCTGGATTCAAAAACTATATTTAATTTAGGAATTATATTAAATGAATTAATTACAAATATAGTAAAATATGCATTCCCAGATGAAAAGGGTGGAAATATAACTCTTTCTGCATCAATATACAATAATCACATATCTATTATAATTCAGGATAATGGGATTGGACTTCCAGAGGATTTTGATATTGAGAAATCACAGGGATTTGGCCTTAGTCTGGTTAATATGTTAATAATTCAGCTTGAAGGTGTTATTAGCATCGATAAAAAAGAAGGAACCAAATTTACATTGGAATTTGAAAAAAATTAAATCAAAATAGTATTTATATTGATATTAACTATAATTATTTCTATACTCATTTTCCTATGGCGATAAAAAAAATACTTATTATTGGTGCTGGAATAAGTGGATTATCTCTGGCTATTAATATTGAAAAACTAAATATTCCATTTCGAATAATTGAAAAACAATCAAAATGGAATAAAAAGGGCCTGGCAATGACCATACAGGGAGAGGGTTTGAATTCTGCCTCTTCTATGGGGATACTTGACGAGATAAATAAGCAGGGAACAAAACGTAATCTTGCAAAGATTTATAACAACAAAGGAAAAGTATTAAAACAATTTACTCCAAATTCTTCTGATAATAGTTTTATTGTTCAAAGAGATACCCTTCATGAAGCCTTGCGGTCTAAGCTTTCAAACATAGAGATGGGCTTATCTGTATCCAGTATCAATAAAAAGGAAAATAGTATAAATATTATATTTTCTGATGGAAATTCAGATAGTTTTGACCTTGTTGTTGGTGCAGATGGAATAAACTCAAGTACCAGAAATTATTTATTAACCTCCCAAAATACAACTGATAATCCATCTGCCTCTACAGTTAGATATTCCGGTTCTGTATTATGGGGAATTACACTTGAAAAAAAATACAGCGAAATTATAGAAGTTTGGGATAAAAATCGTATGTGTGCATTTTATCCTGTACAAGGTAAAACCGTTGTATCTTTTTTTAAACAAGCTCCGGCATCATTTACCAGCTCTAAAGAAGAAAGAGCCAGCCATATTAAAAAATATTTTTCAACAGTTTCTAATTGTTTAATACAGGAAGTAATTAGTAATCTACCGGAGGAGATCTTTTTTGATCATGTCAGATACACACGACCGGCAAAATGGAATAATGGCAGAATAACTTTAATTGGAGATGCCTGTCATAGTTTATCTCCACTTTCGGGCTTAGGTGCAAATTTGGCAATGGCAGATGCAGAGGGACTGGCACAGATAATTCATTCATATGGAAATAATGAAAATTTTCTAGATACCCTTGAAAACTATAATCTTAACAGAAAGGTAGAAGCCGATAAGGCTTTCCTTTTAGGCAAACTGAGAACAAGCAGAGGGATAATGGGCTTTCCGGAAACTATTTTGAGAGATATAAAGATGAATAAGTCTGGATGGACATATTAGGAATTAATGAAAAACTAAAAATGAAAAGTGAAAAATGAGGATGGGAAAAACAGATTTTTTTTTGCATATTATAAATTTATATGATAATATTCATTTCTTATTTTTTTTAATTTTTCATTATTAATTATTCATTTTTCATTAATCATTTAGGGGGACTTATGGCTTTAGACATTCTTATAAAAAACGCACTTTTACGTTCATCCAAAGGAGAAACAACCGACATAGCTATCTCTGGCGGTAAAGTAACCGAGATAAGGAAAGGGATTTCCGACTCTTCAGCAGAAGTTATTGATGCATGTGGAAATCTTGTTACAGAATCTTTTGTAAATGGGCACCTGCATTTAGATAAAGTTTATACACTTGAAAAAGTAGGTATGGATGCCCTGAACTCATATAAAAGTGGTTCCATGGGTGGAGCAATGACATCTATAGAACAGGCTTCAAAAGTAAAAGATGAATATGATGAAAAATGGATAATTGAAAATGTTAGAACAGCACTTGATTTAGCTGTTAAGTATGGTAATACACATATTAGAGCATTCGCAGATACAGATACAAAAGCAAAACTGGAAGGTGTAAAGGCAGTTTTAAAGGCAAAAGAAGAGTACAAGAATCGTGTTGATGTTCAGGTAGTAGCCTTTCCACAGGACGGGATTGCTAAAGATATGGGAGCAGAAAATTATATACGTCAGGCCCTGGAACTTGGGGCAGATGTAGTAGGTGGAATCCCCTGGATCGAATATACAGAAGAAGATATGCAGGACCACATAGATAAAATGTTTGCACTTGCTGTAGAATATAACAAAGATGTGTCCATGCTTTTGGATGATGCGGGTGATCCTGATCTTAGAACAACTGAAATGCTGATTAAAAAAACATTGAAAGAAGGTTGGGAAGGCAGGGTCACAATACAGCACGCCAGAGCTATGTCAATGTATAATGAAGTATACTATCGAAAAATAGAGGCCCTCCTTAAAAAAGCTAATATTGGTCTTGTAAGTGATCCACAAACAGGACCGCTCCATGCAAGAGTAAGAGATCTATACGATGCTGGAGTTTCTATTGCACTGGGCCAGGATGATATTTCAGATGCCTACTACCCTTTTGGAAGAAACAACATGCTCGAAGTTGCTTTTTTAGCTGCCCATCTTATGTGGATGACTACTTTTGAAGAGATAGATATTTTATATGATCTTATAACAACAAATGCTGCAAAAGCATTGGGAATAAAAAACTTTGAACTGGCTGTTGGAAATGAAGCAAATATTGTAGTACTTGGGGTTCCTTCGACAGTAAAAGCTCTCTGGAGTCATGAAGCTCCAGTTGCAGTTATAAAAGCAGGAAAGAATATTACAGTTAAATAATTATTGTAGTTTCCCTGCAATAAACCCTGTTGTCCAGGCGGCTTGTAAATTATAGCCGCCTGTAATTCCATCTATATCTAAAACTTCCCCGGCAAAGTAAAGGTTTTTACAAACTTTACTTTCCATAGTATTAAAATTAACATTATCCAGACTAACTCCGCCACATGTTACAAACTCTTCTTTAAACTTTGTTTGACCCTTTACTGAATAAGTATCATTGGTCAATATATTTACCAGCTTATTGATGCCTTTTTTACCAAGTTCATTCCATTTCTTTGATGTAGAAAACTCACACTTTTCCAATAAAAAACTCCATAACCTGTCAGGCAAATTGTAAGGTCTGAAATTTGATAACAATTTATTTGGATGTTCACTGGAGATGCCAGTTAGCTCTTGTCTGACGGTATCAGTATTTTTTTCGTTAACCCAATTAATTAGAATACTAAAGCAGTATTTTTTCTCACTTAGGACTCTTGCACCAAAAGATGATAATTTAAG
>DAOVSY010000062.1 GCA_030633365.1 Spirochaetaceae bacterium
AATTTTTATAAAAAATGACCATTTCACTAATATTCTATAATCTCTTCATACTTTATTCATAAGTCTCCACTATATTTGCTAATATAAATTAAGAATACACAATAGGTATTCCATAGGAGATAACGATGAATAAGAAATTAGCAACAATAGCAATTTTAATAGTAATGATAAGTACAGCATTAATGGCCGGTAACTGGGGATCAAACTTTGGTGGTGAAATGGAAAGTATACTCGAATCAGTAGAGCCAGGGTCTCTTTCCAATGCAGAAGCAGAAGGCATTTTGTTAATGAGGGAAGAAGAAAAGCTTGCAAGAGATGTATATCTGACACTTTATGATAAATGGGGATTACGAACTTTTACAAACATTGCAGGTGCAGAAAGCACACATATGGATGCAATGGGAGTTCTTTTGGAACGATATAATTTGGAAGACCCAATTAAATCTGATACAATAGGTGTTTTTACAAATCCTGAAATGCAGAATCTCTACGATACACTTGTAGCACAGGGATCTGAGTCTTTTAATGCAGCTCTTAATGTAGGTGCTACTATTGAAGATCTGGATATTTATGACCTTGAAAGGCTGATAGCAGATACTGATAATGATGATCTTAAAATTGTATATCAGAATCTTTTAAAGGGTTCCAGAAATCATATGAGAGCCTTTGATATGCAGCTTTCAAGAAATGGGGTTGATTACCAGGCTCAGTTTATGTCAGATGAAGGCCTTGCTCTTATACTTAATACAGATATGGAGAGAGGCGCAGTAATTAGCAATCCAAATTTTAAGTTCTAGATTTTTCAATAGCCAATAATATTTTTTAATTCCAACCTAAGGTCTGTATCTTTTGTAAGATGCAGACCTTTTATTTTAAGTTTTTCGGCAGCAGATATATTTTCTTTTAAATCATCAATAAATAAAGTAGTTTCAGGATTCAAATTATATTTAGTAAGTAAAATATTATAAATATCCCTGTTGGGTTTTATTGCGTTTACATCCCAGGAAATTATTTCTCCATGAAACTGATTAAAAAAATCGAATTTTTTTCGAATTATTTTGTACCCATATTTTGGAAAATTGGATAATAAATATATATGGTATCCCAGTTCTTTGTATTTTAATGCACATTTAACAGATTCTGTTAAAGGATGAATGTGGTAAGGAGCCTCTCTGATAAATTTATCAATTTCGTGACCATATGGTTCATGTGTTTGGGAAAGTTTGTCTATAGCGGCATTCAGCTCAATAGTTCCCTTATCCAGTTCCAGCCATACCTCCCCTCCAACAATACTACTAAGGGGATGACTGTAATAATCATCCTTTTCAAAAAGAGTTTTGTAGATTCCTTCAGGATCCCATTTCATCAGGACATTGCCTATATCAAAAACTATATTTTTTATTTTGCTCATTTTGCTGTTTAAACCTCTTTTTTGTTTCGGATAAAAAATATGATCTCAATGGATACCATTACTGCATTAAGAATATATAGATATATAATACCATCAAAATTATACAGTATTTTATGTATTATCCCGGACATGTAACCAATTATAAGGGCAGTTAAAAATATCAGGCTTTTAGAGCCATTTTCTCTTGTTTTCCAGGATTTATAAATAGAAAACGGCCAGGCCAGGCCAAAACAAATAAGCATAACTGCTTCAAAAATACTCATCCTGAAAGCATTCCCAGAAGGATATCTCTAACCATATCTTTAAGTTTCCTGTCGGAAAGTTCTTTGTAAGATTCTGAAGTTATAGGATCTCCAAATACAAGCTCAACCAATCCAGGTCTAACAAGTTTTGAATGTACAGATTTTCTTTCCCACAATCCCTTCATAACTATTGGAATAATATCGACTTTAGCTTTTTTTGCGAGTCTGAAAGGGCCTCTCATAAATGGTTGAAGATTTCCATCTCTGGTTCTATGACCTTCCGGGAGAATTGTAATTGATGTTCCTTTTGATATTGCAGAACTTGCTTTGTCCAGGCTTTCCAGAGCTGCTTTCGGGTTACTGTGACTTATAGGAATATTACCAACTTTTCTTGTAATTGTACCCCAAACAGGCCAGGAAAAATGATCTTCCAGTTCAACACCTCTAAAAAAATTTGGAATATAACCATACAGTATAAACCCGTCAAAAATATTTACGTGATTTGCCATAAAAATATATGGTTTATCAGGATCAAAATTTGACAGTCCTGATGTTTTTATTTTTATACCGAATATAATCGGAAAAAGTCGGCAGAGATATTTAAGTACTTTCTCAAAAATATTCTGATTTCCTATAAGGCTTTGAATTAGCACCAAAAGCATAATAATAAAAAGTAGTGGAACAGCAAAGAAGTAACCGGCAATAGTTGTAAAAAAATGCATTAGCAGAACATCTTTATCTTTTTGGGGTGCATAGTTACATCAATCGGTGTATCTCCAAAAGTTTCCCCATCCGGTGTAAGGGCCTGTTTTTTATCTGATTTAAGAGAGATATTTTTTCCGGTAAAAACTTCAACAGCATCATCATTAACATGTTCACCTTTAAAAAGCAGTGGAAAAATGCTTAGAAGTTTTTGTCTGGATACTTTTTTTAAAATTATTATATCTAAAAGACCATCATCTATTTTTGCTCCCGGAGCCATGAGCATATCTCCACCGGTATATCTTGAATTACAAATTTCTGTAAAAACAGCTTCTCTTTTTATTAGTGTTCCATCAATAATAATTTCTATTTTTGTTGATTTAAGAACAGCTACTTCTTCTAAAACACCAAAAATATAACTTAAAGAACCAAGTTTTTTATATTTTCCTGCTCTGTACGCTACATTGGATACAAATCCTGTTCCAAGGAGGTTTATAAAAAAATGTTTTCCCTGGCTGTATGAAAATTCTCCAAGGTCCACAGCTCTGGTTTTCCCTGCAATAATGGCTTTAATGGTATCTTTTAAATTGCTGATACCAAGATCTTTACTAAAAGAATTACCTGTGCCTACAGGGATTTGACCAATTGGTATTTTAATATCCTGCCTGTCTTTAAGAAGTCCATTTATAACTTCAAACAGGGTCCCATCGCCTCCTACTGCAAGAATCCCGTCAAAATCTTCAATATTAAGATTTGAGGCCAGGGTTATAGATTCTCCATGTGCCTTTGATATTAACATTTCTACTTCAATATCATGTTTCTTTAATTCTTTCAAAGTTTCTTCTGCGACTGCCAGACCCTGTTTTTTCCCTGCATGGGGATTTACTATCATACAAAGTTTCATAATTCTGTGATTAAACTTGATTTTTTCCCTCTCGTCAAGTATGTATAAGTTTGTATTGATAGATTAGGATAATTAAAAAGAGCTTAGCCTGGGAAAGTCAGGCTGATAGAGGTGCCTTTTTTTTTCTTTATTTTTAGATCTCCACCTATCTGATCTGTTAATGCATCAATAAGCAGCGACCCCATACCTTGAGTCCCATCAGGCCTGTTAAGTGAAGAAATACCTGTTCCATTGTCCTTAATAATAATAGATACAAGTCCTGAGTCATTTTTTCCTAGATCTATTTCTATTCTACAGTCCTGTTGATTAGAAAATGCGTGTTTAAATGCATTTATAATAATTTCATTTACAATAAGTCCACATGTTGTTGAACGCTCAATATCCAGAAAAAGTATTTCTCCTGTAAGAGTAACTTTTATTGGGTTTTTTGTATTGTTAAAAGTTGCTGATATTGTAGCTATAATCTGATTCAGGTAATCATGAAAATCAATCTGTGTAAAGGAATCTGTAGAATAAAGCATTTCATGTACCAGGGACATAGACTGGATTCTACTCTGCAGAGAATCAAGTGTCTCCTGTACAATCCCATGTGTCATATCTGCCAGTTGAAGATTGATAAGACTTGTAATAATCTGGAGGTTATTTTTTACCCGATGGTGTATTTCTTTCAATAAAATATTTTTTTCTTCCAGAGAAGCATTCAGGTTCATTTCTGCTGTTCTTCGGGATGTAAAGTCCTGACCTATAGAAAGCAGTTCAATAATTTTACCATCATTATCCGTGAGCATAGTGTTTGCCCATAGAATCCAAACTTCTTTTCCTTTTGATGTAACATTCTTATTAATACCATTCCAATATTTTTTGTCTTTTTTAAATATCTTTTCCAGTATTTCAATATCTTGCGGATCATTTGTCTTTAGTACTGTTCCCTGAACAGTAGAGCCAATGAGCTCTTCTTTTTTATATCCATAAAAGTCTAAACCAAAGGGATTACAGTAAGAAATTATTCCATTTGGTCTGACTCTCATAATTATACTATTAATATTTTCAACCAGATCTTTATGTTCTTTTTGGCTTTTTCTTAAATTTGAAAAAGCTGAATCGAGTCTGGATTTCATAGCTGAAAAAGATTTTGCAAGTGTTCCTATTTCATCCGTCCGTTTAAGAATTTTTTTGGGAATAATTAAATCTGTAATAATATATTTTTTTAAAGAGATACTGGAAACAAGATTACTTAATTGAACGATTGGTTTTGTTGTTTGTCTGGCAATAAAGTAGCTTGAAAGAAGAGTAAATAACAGAAATATAATAAAAAAGAATATCCCTAATGTACTTGCTTCATAAAATGCTGACATAAAATCTTTTTCCGGGATAATAACCAGAACATTCCATCTTAATCCATGAGGACCAAAATATGGTGTTGATCTAATCTGGTATCTGGTATTTTCAATAGCCATAGAGAAATTAGATATAGTATAAGTATAATTACTTTCAATACTTTTTAGAAAAGATCTTGAAATAGTTGAGAGTAAAGTATTATCAAGATTTGCACCGGTAATTCGATTATTTAAATTATCCAGTAGCGGAATTTCTTTTGAAGTAGCTATAGCCAGTCCTGAGGGTTCCAGAATAAGTACTGATGAATTATTTTCTAATGCAAGTTCTGACAGAAAAGTACTAATACCATTCAGTGTAATAGAACTTGTTATTACTCCATCTAAATTACTGTTTTCAAAGTAATAAGGCTGATTTGCAGAAATTGCAGGTTTATTATTTGATGAATAGAGATAAATGTCTGACCATGCTGGTATCTTTTTATCTTTGGAGTTTATGTACCATGGACGGAGTCTCGGGTCATAGTTTTGTAACATTTTTTCCAGTTGCAGGGTTTCACCCCTTGTATTGGTTTTCCATAACTCAAGATAGCTTTTATTTAGTCTACCTGTTCTTATTCTTCCATCATTCAGTCTTTGAGCTTCTACATAATTACCATTTTCTGTTCCAAAAGCTATAAGGTTTATCGATTTAAAAATTGTAAGCTGTTTATAAAGATATTTCCGAAGTAGATCCAGGTCTCTTAGATGATCTGAATTTATTCTCAAAAATGCATCTGTTAAGTTGTTTGCGGTATAGGGCGTTTCCATATATGTATCCAGTTTTATTAAAACTTTATTTGTAATTTCTTTATGAAATATACTTATGGAATCTCTTATTAATACTTTATTCAGATTAAATGTAATAAGTCCAAAACTTATAAATATTAAAAAAATGAGGAAGCTTGTAATTAAAGTTATAGATGTTCGTAAATATCTGAAATTCATCTAAATTTACAAATACAGATTTTATTTTTCAGTATTTTCACTAACTCCAGGAGCATGATATACTATAGTTGAATTAATCTGGGGGTGTAAATATGTATGTAAAGAAAAGAAGTGAAATTGATAAGAAATTAATTAATACAGATACCATGAAAAATGTTCAAAAGCAGGTTCTGATTGGTGGAGAACAGGGATGGGATAGTCATGTAATGAGGATGTTTTCTTTGAGTAAGGGTGGTTTTTCTCCTAAACACAGTCATCCCTGGGATCATATGGTGTACCTTGTTAAGGGTGAAGGTGTTATCTTTATTGATGGTAGTGATTACCCTGTTACTGGTGATTCTGTTGCATTTATCCCTGGTGGGAAGGAACACCAATTTCTTCAATCCGGAGAAGACGATTTGGTATTTATGTGTATAGTTCCTACTGAAGGTGATGTCTAATCTGCTACAGAATGAATTTTAATCATATTGGTTCTATTTTTACCTGTTAAAGGCATACTGCTTACAGCAACTACCTTATCTCCCTGTGAGCAGAAACCTTTGGAAATAAGTATTTTATCTGCATTATCAAATAATTCATCACTGGAGTCTGCCATATCAATTTTAATGCCGTATACTCCTCTAAAAACAGTAAGTCTTCTTAATACTCTTTCATCAGGTGACATCCCAAGTATTGCTTTGGATGGCCGGTATTTACTTAATGATTCAATTGTACGGCCGGACATTGAAAAACCTATCATGTATTCAGGAGAGATTGTGTTACATAAAGTGCATGCAGAATAGCATAGAGCATCTGCATCATCATCAGCTTTTCCTGATAAATTATATATTTTTTCAGTCACGTCGTTATAGTTTATCTCTTTCTCTGTTCTTTCAGCAATATTTGACATAACTGTTACTGTTTCAACAGGATATTCACCCATAGCTGTTTCACCAGAGAGCATAACTGCATCTGTTCCGTCAAATATTGCATTAGCAACATCATTTGCCTCTGCTCTGGTTGGTTTTGGTTTTGAAATCATAGATTCCATCATCTGTGTTGCAGTAATTACAGGTTTTTGTGCCACATTACACTTATGAATTATTTGTTTTTGTAGAATTGGAACATCCTGAGCGGATGTTTCTGCTCCCAGGTCGCCTCTTGCAACCATTATACCATCAGATTCTTCAATAATACTATCAATATTAGTTATAGCTTCTGGTTTTTCAATTTTTGATATAATAAAGGCAGTTTTTCCTTTTGCTTCGATATTTTCTCTTAAACTGATTATGTCCTGAGCCTGCCTGACAAAAGAAAGGGCTACAAAATCCACATCATTGGAGAGACCAAAATTAAGGTCTTTCAAATCTTTTACTGTAAGAGCCGGGGTGCTGAGGGGAGTATCAGGTAAGTTTATTCCTCTAAATGAGCGGATCATTCCTCCGTTCATTACTTCACATATTATAATTCTATTTTCAATAGATTTAATTTTAAGTTCAATATTCCCATCATCCAGAAGGATTTTTTCTCCAGGTTTAGCTTCATCAGGGAGTGGTTTATAATTAATACTTAACATTTCCCAGTTGCCAACAATATCATCTGTTGTAAGTTTAAGAACCGAACCCTTTTTAAGCTCAATAATGTCTTTACTCTGTTTTCCGGTTCTTATTTTAGGTCCCTGTAAATCCAAAAGAATCCCGATAAATTTACCTGTTTTTATGGAAACTTTACGTATATTATTAATGGTTTTTGTATGGAAATCGTAGGACCCATGTGACATATTCATCCTTGCAACATCCATTCCAGCTTCTACCAGTTTCAGTAAAACTTCTTCATCCTGACTTCCTGGACCTATTGTACATACTATTTTTGTTGATTTCATAATGTCAATGTTACTCCAATAATTAATTCAATGCAAACTAATTTTATACTAATATTATTGATTTACTAATATTAGTAAATCAATAATATTAATCTATAATATTAATTATCGCGTATATTTCACAATAAAATCTTTGACAGATCTATAAAATTGGGTTAAGGTGGTTGCGTAGGGGGATAGAGTAGATAAAAATTAGTTTAAATATTTATAGTTATTAATAAGGAGAAAATATGTCACTTGACACAGATCAAAGTATTAATAAAGTTACAGTGGGACTTGTTGTAATTGGTGCAATTTTAATGATAACAGTTGTTCCATTTATTGCTTTCAAAATGGTAAATCCCATAGTTGGTTATCAAATCGAACGAATTGCAAAATTTACTGCTGATGGCAATCCCAGTGCAGCACTATTAACCTTGACAACATGGCTTGTCAGCTTTTTCTATCCCTTTTGGGGATCAATGAGTGTTTTTGGTGGTATTGCTCTTTTAGTAATAGCCAAACCTCTTTATGAAGGTAAAACCTGGTCTAGAGCATTATC
Organism: Spirochaetaceae bacterium; assembly: GCA_030633365.1. The sequence continues at coordinate 7,983 of DAOVSY010000062.1, forward strand.
ATTGGTATGTCTGGCAGTTCCATCAATGGGCGGTGCTTATATGATAGTACCATGGATGAATTTTGTAGGAACAGTAGAGGGTGGTTTTCCTCCGGCAATAACCATTATGATGATTGGTTTAATTCCTTATTTTGCAATTCTTATGGCAGGAAAGGGAGATTTGAAACAAAAGGTAGTTGATTTCGCAGTTTTTGGAATGTTAGGTGTCTCCGCTGCTGAAAACTTTGCTAATGGGCATGCTTCTTACAGGATTTTATTTGGACATCTAAAACGTCCTCTCTTTGCACCTGGTATTGCAATCACCTACTTTTCCTGGCTTGGTCTCTGGGTATCATTTGCACTCGCTGTAGCTGCTATTTACCAACTTGGTATGCGTAAAGTCTCTGGTTGGTACCTTGCAATTATAAGTGGTTTTATATCAATTCTGGTTAGTGGTGCGACACATTATGTTCGTCATGCTACCCTGGATTACCTGTATGGTTCATTAATGGGTTTAGCCATTGTAGTTATGATGCTGATTCCTCTTTTCAAGAAACGTTTATTAGAACTCTATACAGAATAGAATAATCCCCCCTCTATTCTTTAATTAAAGTAATCTGAAGTCTTTAGATTTCAGATTACTTTTTTATCAGGAGCTTACTGCCTCAATCATACATACTATAATTGTTTATTTAATACTACCAAAAATGTTTTTATGATTATATTTGAGACAGGCAATAAATACCTGTCTCAAAATAATCTCTTTATGGAGCTATTCCGTATTCCACCCATTTGACAAGATCAGTAAAGGAATTTATAACCGCCATATTGAATAGCATTCCTGATGGGTCACTGGTCAGCATGCAGTGACCGAATCCTTCTATAATTTTTTGATGAAGATTATCTATACTCCCTGTATTTACAGCCAGCATTTTGTAAATATCCTGATGAACTGCAGGAACAGCAGGGTCTCTGGATGTATGGAGCATAAATACAGGTATTTCCAATTTACCGGTAGGAACATACCAGTGTTCCATATATTTCTCTGCATCTGGTGTAGAAGTGACCCGTTCTATCTCTTCATTCATATTTAAGTAATAAGCTGAATAGTATAACTGCAGAGGAATTGGTAAGGTCATCAGCAGGTTATCCGATATACCGTATAAAGTATCCTGGTTATCTATCATTGTATGATTGTGGGTTCTGTCAAAAAAATCATTAATACCTTCATAATAATACCAGAGAGCTGCAAGCAGGGTTTCCGGAAGCTCTTCAGGCTGAATAGGGAATCCCAGTGTTGTCATTACGGCCGACATAAGAGCAATTTTTGTTTCAGCTTCGGGAGTTGTTGTAAGGGTCATTAAAATAAGTGGTGCAATTTCTTTTTCAAAATCCAGACCATCGGGTATATCGAGAACACTTGAACCTTCTGTAAGGGGAGGAATAATGTAACCTGTACTTTCAAAGAAGTACCTGAAAAGTACCCGTAAATGATACATATATTCTGTCTGAATTTTCGATCCTCCAACAGGTCCGCAAATTGAAAGAACGCCGTCAAATAGTTCCGGATTTTTTTCTGCCAGCATTAAGCTGATTATTCCCCCTTCGGAAGCTCCTGCCAGATATGTTCTGTTGGGAGCGGTGTAATGCTCTGTAAAAATGGTCAATAGCTGGCGTGTTCGTATTGCCCCGTCCTTTACAGCCCATCCGTTTTCAGAGTAGCTTGAACAGCCAACAGCAAACCCCATTTCCATCAGTGGCTTGCTGAAATCAGAAAACTCTTCCGGAATTAATAATTCCTCTGTTTGAGGGCTTACATATCCATGGGCATAAAGCAGCAGGCTGCCGTTCCATCCTGCCGGTATATAGAAGATGAATTCCGCGCCTCCGACAACTCCCATCAGCATCTCGTATCCAGGGCCTGCTATAACATCGGATACGCCTCTTTCAAAGGGAAGTTCGGAATTGGATGAAGTATCAAGGGTAGTCACCATATTTCCGCACCCTGATATTAGGAGGATAAGACCCAATGCCAGTAAGAGCAATGGTTTAATGAGGTTCCATTTTTTCATAATAGTCTCCTGTAAAATTAATTTTTTTAATCATTCTTTCTGTAAAATTTCGAGTAGGAAATCTTAAAGACCAGAATATACAGGAAGGAAGCTGCACCCTTGAAAATTGCTGGTAAGTAAAATGTTCTAATTATTTTTCAATTACATTAAATTTAGATATTGTATATGTATATGTCAAGAAAATAAGTAAATAATTTTTACAATATTCTCCTATTTTTTAATGTTCTTATCTGACTCACCTTTGGTTACCTTTCCCATTACTAAAAATGCAGAAAACATACATATTGATGCAAAAATAAAAATACCATGGAATCCGAAAATATCTATAATAAATCCAGTTACAGGAGGTGCTGCGATAGATGCTGCCTGGGAAAAGGTATAGTAAAGTCCTGTATAAATACCCATATTACCATAACTTGCCATTTGCCAAAGCATTGGAAAGGAATTTGTAACTACAGAAACCCAAAATGTTCCAAAAATAAAAAGGAGTATAAAGAAACTAAGAAGCATTGGGGTTTGAGATATTTGAAGCATATTACTAACACCTGGATGTGCAGCAAGGAGAAGGGTAACTATTGTCAGCATTAAAAGAGAAATTCTTATGGTTTTTTTTCTTCCAATTTTATGAGCAACTACACCGCTTAATATGGCAAACAGAGCGTATGAAATTGCAACCATCCCTGCTGCAAGTCCTGCTGTTCCGGATGAAACGCCTATAACTTCCTTTGAATATAAGCCAATAAAAGGGAGGATTCCCTGATATCCCATGAACCAGAGAAAAAGAGAAATAAGTATAAGAAATGCACTTTTATCTGTCCCCGAAAATATTAGTTTAATAGATTCCTGTATTTTTACCTTTTCTTCAGTATCTTCAGCTCTGTGTTTTTCTTTAATAAATATAAATAATATTAAAGTAGCAAGAATTACCAGTCCACCGGCAATTGGGAATGCCAGTATTTCGTCAGTAGGACCTCTCCCAGGTAGATTAATTTTTACATCCATAAGTTTGGCAAGAATAATGGTTCCTACAATAGCTGCTATTCCTGCCATTGTGTTTATTACACCATTGGCTTCTGAACGATATTCACCGGGAATTGTATCCGGCATAAGAGCTACTACAGGTCCCCGTCCTGCCTGTTTAAAAATATTTAGAAAAAATATTGCAATAAT
>DAOVSY010000281.1 GCA_030633365.1 Spirochaetaceae bacterium
TGGATCTTAGAGTAGCAAAAATAACTGCTATTGAAAGGCACCCTGAAGCAGATAAACTTTATATTGAAACAATAGATGTTGGAGAAGAAGAGCCCAGGCAGATTCTGTCAGGACTTGTTCCATATTATAAGGAAGAAGATCTTCTTAATCATAATATTATTCTGGTATACAATTTAAAGCCTGCAAAGCTTCGTGGTGTAAAGAGTGAAGGTATGCTTCTTGCTGCAGATAATACTCCTGAGGGTTCCGAAGAAAGGGGTGATGTGGAGGTAATTTTTGCAGACTGGGCAGAACCTGGAGCAAGAATTATTCTTGAAGGTCATGCTGCACCGGAAGGTGACAGTCCTAAAAAATTAAAAGTTAATCATTTTTTTAAGATCCCTTTAAAAGCAGAAGGTAATATTGTAAAGGTTGGAGAAACTTCTCTTGAAGTATCCGGAAAAACTCTTAAAACAAATACTGTCAGTAATGGAGAGGTGGGTTAATCCCCCATCTCTGTTTATAAATGGGTAATCAGACAGAAAGCAACAATATTCTACAGTCAGCTTTTTGGGGGAACCTAAAGGGGGCTTTCGGGTGGGAATCTTTTTCATTCGAATATAAAGAGACCTCCATTCTTGTTCTGGTAAGAAAAATCTTTGGAAAATATTCTATAGCTTATATTCCTCATGGACCAGAATTGCCTGTTAACGATCAAACTGGAACCAGACTTAAGGATATAGGGCTTGAAGTAAAAAAAATCCTTCCTTCTGGATGCTTTTTAATTAGGTTTGATCTTCCTTCAGGCATTCTTAAAACAGATCCTGTTAAATTTAATATAGGCCCGGAACTAAAAAAAGCATCATCGGATATTCAGCCTCCGGATACAGTGATTATATCGTTAGCAGAGAATGAAGAAGATATTTTATTACGAATGAAGTCAAAAACAAGATATAATATACGTCTCTCTTTCCGTAAAGGTGTAGTTGTTGAAAAAACAGGGTTAGAAGCTCTTGATGACTGGTATAAATTATACGAAGAGACTGCTTTACGGGATAAAATATCAATTCACACAAAATTATATTATAAAAAGATCTTTGAACTGTCTATGGATGAAGAGGCTCCAAAAGAAAGCCCTGAGGTTGTAATGTTTAGAGCTGATTATAATGATCAGTTTCTTGCAGGGATTATTGTTGCCGTATACGGGAATAGAGCTACTTATTTATACGGTGCCTCTTCCAATGAACACAGAAATCTTATGCCGGCTTATGCTCTCCAGTGGGAGGCAATAAAATATGCGAAAGGGAAGGGTTGTTTTGAATATGATCTTTTCGGTATTCCTCCGGGAAATAATCCGGATCATCCTATGAGTGGTCTTTACAGATTTAAAACAGGGTTCGGAGGTGAAATCCTTCATCGTCCCGGATGCTGGGATTTACCATTAAAACCTGTGGTTTATAGGTTTTACAGATGGGCAGAGTCAGCCCGATTATTTTATTATAAAAAGATACGGAAACGGTAACCGAAGCCGTATGAACATATGTAGGGGCAGTCACGAGGATCGATTTATCGACCCTCTGTGGCTGAGGTTGCATAGCCGAGCAGGAAGCTTGCTTCCGACCAGGCTGCCTTTATAGGTAAAATCGATTCGCCATCCCTACAGCGTCAAATCCAAAACAATCTGTCTGAATTGGTCCCCTCTGTCAAATTCATTATTAAACATGCCAAAAGAGGTTGCTCCTGGGGAGAAAATTATAATCTCTCCTGGTTGGCTTTCTTTTGCTGCCTTTTTAACGACTGTTTTCAGATTATTATACGGGCCTTTGTATGGAATATTTGCATTATCAAGAAGTTTTATAAGTCTGTCTGTTGCACTTCCTTTAAGTAAATATATCTCTTTTGCCAGGGCGAAGGCTTCAATAGTACCATTGAAATCTAGTTTTTTGTCTGTTCCCCCTGCAATTAACCTGACAGGATTTCCGGCTCCTTTAAGGGCCGCTGCAGTAGCCTGGGGGATAGTAGAAGCACTGTCATTGTACCAGCTAACATTATTTTTTATTGCTACCAGTTCCATTCTATGAGCTATACCAGTAAAATTTTCCAGCCCCTTACTTATTTTCCCGGTTTCTATTCCATAGAGTCTTAAAACCATTGCCGCATAAAGTAGATTTAATCGGTTATGTTCTCCAGGAATCTTAAGCTCTTTGGGCAGAACTTTTTCCACTTTTCCTTTAATTCTAACATAGCAATTATAATTATCTATATATGCACCATCAGTATTCTCCGGAAGAGATCCTGCAGATACAAAAAACACCTTAGCATTAGTTTCCTGTGCGAAAATTTTACCATACTTATCATTATAATTACATATTAGATAATCGTTATTTGACTGATCAGCATATATTAGTTTTTTATCTTCAACATACTCTTCCATAGATGAATATCTGTTTTGATGGTCGGGCATTATATTTGTTATCACTGAAATTCTGGGGACCAGCAGATTTTTCCCTTTTAAATCTGCCAACTGCCAGGATGAAAGCTCGAGGATAACTGCTGAACCATCTTTGTTTTTACACTCATCAATAAAATTTAAAGGGGAAGTGGTAATATTTCCGCCAAGTTTAGTGTCATTATTTATTTGGTGCAGTACTTCAAAAATTGCAGATACTGTAGTGGACTTTCCCTTGCTTCCAGTTACAGCAATTATGGGTCTTTTATTGTATTTAAGAAAAATAGAGATATCTGTTTCAATTTGTTTTGCTAATTTAAGAAATGGAGAACTAAGGGGTACTGCAGGATTTTTTATTACTAGATCAGCATTGATAAAATCTTCTTCCCTGTGTTCTCCAAGTACATATTTTATCTTATATTTTTTAAGTTTGTTAATTATAGGTCTTAATATGTTTTCATCCCTAAGATCTGTTACTGTTAAATATGCTCCTCTTTCAGCAAAGAACATAGCAGAAGATAAACCTCCCCCGTGAAGGCCCAATCCCATAATAGTAACCTTAAGAGACGATATTTCTGTATTAGAATTCAACAAGGAACTCCTTCATGTCCTTACTGTTCAGATATGTTTTTATAGTTAAATTTTTCCAGACTTTAATCCAGAATTCAGGAACTTTTTGACGCATTTCCCTAAAAGTTGGAAGATTGGAATTAAAACTTTCTTTTTTAAGTTCTTCCTGTATATTTTCAAGGAGTGGTAGAGCAAATGCTCTTGCTGTATGTAGATACAATAAGTGTTTCTTTCTTCCATTTGCAGAGAGATCAGCCAGGGTATGACAAATTGTCCTGTACTTACATGAAAATGGATAGTAGGGATAAACCTTTTTACCTTCCGGAAGAAAAAGTCTGGAAAGGTATTTTGTTAATTCAAGATCCATCCATATCCCTTCAAGGAGATATCCTCTTCCTGATTCTCCTATCCATGTATCAGAAATATTTTGCTCAATATTAAAACCCGTAATTTTTCCATTTTTAGAGCTGTATCCGGTAATTGGTATAAGGTCGCTTTCAAGATACAAATGCCTGGTTTTATATGCATTTGTTACATCGTTACTGCCTGATTCTACTATAGTTCCATCACTTGGTTTAAAAAGAAGATCCAGTCGTATAAGAAAAAGATAAAGCTGGTCTTTATATTTATATATCTGATAAAAGCAAGGATGAAATATTTCTGTCTGATCAAAAAAATATGTAAGATTTGAAAAAACAGAAGATGTATATGGAATAATTTGTTTAAGTAAGTCTTCCAGGGCATCTATATATTTTTTTTCAGGTGTAATTTTACTGGAATCATGGTGTATTGGAAAATGAGGTACTGTAAAATCAGTATCAAGTTTTATAAAAAATTCTTCATTTTGATTAAAGTGATTTGTAAATGTATCTTTTCTGATTTCTACTGCAAGAATATTATCAATTTGTTTATTTGTATAGTTGATTGCAATACTATTTAGTGTCGTTTCCATTTAATAATACTATACCTCCAACAGATTAGATTTTCAACAACTATCTTTCCATAAGCCTTGACTTTGAGGGCTTCTATCTGCATAATCGGGAAAGATTTGATTTTACTCTGCTTTATTAAGTGGGGTATAAGGAGTAAGCAATAGTGCCGTGTGGAAAAAAACGAAAGAGGCATAAGATTTCAACTCATAAGAGAAAGAAAAAACTAAGAAAAAATAGACACAAAAAGAAATAGATTATATTTAGTTATTGCTTTTAGTGATAACTAAATATGATAGATTTAAGGTGATATAACTATTAGTTATAGCTATTATCTATATATAAACTGTTTTTTTTTATAAATTGAGTTAAAATCTTAAATTAATGAAACAAGAGAATTTACTAAACAGAATAAACTCACCAGAAAAATTAAAAGAGCTACCACTTGCTTCTCTTCCTGATCTTGCCAGCGAGATCAGGAATAGAATTATTGAAGTAATTGGTAATAATGGCGGCCATCTGGCCTCCAATTTGGGTGTAGTTGAGCTTACTATAGCTTTACATCGGATTTTTAACAGCCCTGTGGACCAATTTGTATGGGATGTAGGGCATCAATGTTATACTCACA
>DAOVSY010000636.1 GCA_030633365.1 Spirochaetaceae bacterium
ACTCTCTTTCTCAAGATACCCTGAACCCCATAGTTCTTTAATCTTTTTCTGATGATATCATTCTCATCTCCGAAAAGATTTTTACCTATAGCTTTTAGAAAATGAAAGTGACAAATGAATGCTGGAACATTCATAAAAACTTCCTTTACTGCCAGTGCGATACCTTTCCCCATATCACTTACAACTGCCAGGGGAACCCCGTAGGCTTGTTTAATGCTCTCAAGAAAAGGAATTAGATCGGGAGCATTCTCAGATGGCAGTTTTATATTATCCAATACAATCTTAGTTATCCCATCCAACACGCTTATTAAGTGGGGGCTCCCTCCATCACAAGTGCCGTCCAGGTGGAGGATATAGCCACCGTTCATATGCATATATTTTCTAAGTTCATTCTGAGATGACCTATGAATCAATCCAAGATACAGTACAAACTTCTTTGCAAGAAATGCAATTTCACTTTCCGAAATCCAAACATTCTTCTGCTGCAGTTCAAGACGAATCTCTTGATAATTACGGCTTCGGAGGAACAAACTTTCCCCGATGAAAACAATGATATCATAGCCAAAATTACAATTTTCAGGTATCAAACTCCGAAGCTCATTTGAGTGAAATACGGACTCACAGATCTGACAAAAATATACTGTTTCATGACCAATAAAATTCCCTATTGCTAACGTTGCCGCTTTTCTACCCGGATGTGTTTTTAGCACTTTCAAGCTTTCATGACATGTAGGACAGGTGTTTCTTTCTTGTCTAAAATGTATTACCGCAGAAGTTGGAAAGAGATTTGCTGAAGTTATACCCCATATCATCTGATTAATTATCCGACGTAATATTTTTACGATCTCGTATTCTGTTTTTTTTTAGTAATTCCATGTTTCGTAAAAAGTGCAGCAATATCTCCTGTTTTGATGGTGTGTCCCTTTTTCTGCAGCCCAGTAGTCAGCTCACTGGCACTCATTCCCGGATGATGGATTAACTCTACAAGAATAATTATCGTTTGAGCATCCGACGGCAGGCTGATTGCCGCAGGTTCAGGTGGAAATCTGTTTTGCTTTTGTTGCATGTAGACTTCTTCATCCGAAGAAAAATACACGATATCTCTACCATGTCTTTCCTTTTTAAGGCCTGATATTTCTTTAAAATGTGCCAACAGAGAATTGGGATTTTCCCCAAGTACTTCCGCAAGCTCTTTATTTGATAATCCTTTTTTAGATCGATGTACTAAATGGATAACTGTCTGTTTACATGTTCCATACCTGGAAAAGAACACACCATTGTATTGCCAGAAACCTTTCTGATTAAAAGTTGGAATAGCAGGAAGGGTGTAGTAGCGATTGTTTTGATTATAACTGGTAATAGCCTGCCACTGTTTCAGTCGCCGCCTGGAAGTAATGTCTGAACAAGAAAGGAGTTCTGATAGCTCTTTAATAGTAAGAATCTTTTTTACATGAAAGGTGGAAAGAACTGTTTCCTCAGAAGAATCAGACCGAATATACATAAAATCACCTCTTGATTAAGTTTCAAT
>DAOVSY010000152.1 GCA_030633365.1 Spirochaetaceae bacterium
CAGATTAGGTGTTGTAGGATTTGCCATTATCGCTTTTATAATTGCCAGTTCCAGTGGAGGAAGTATTCTTGCCATGGTGGGATATGCCTGGGGTGGTTTCGGAGCAGCTTTCGGACCCTTAATAATTCTGTCTTTAGTCTGGAGAGGTACTACTAAATTCGGGGCCATTGCCGGTATGATCGTCGGTTCAGTTACGATATTTGTGGTCAAAAACTATATTAAAATTGAAGGTGAATATTTCTACGAGCTGTTACCTGGCTTTATATTAGCTTTTATTGCAATCATTGTTGTAAGTAAACTCACAGCTCTACCCTCTGAAAAAACATTACAGAAATTTGATGAATCACAGGCATAGAATCAGTTCTCAGTATTCAGTCCGTTTTGCGGACTGATTGCTGTGGTTAATTTCCCATGACAGAACAGGGATGCGTCCAAAGAAAAGATTTAAATTTAAACAGGGATTGACAATTTTTATCCTCCTTATTAAGGTGTTAGCCAATGAAAGGAACAGCATTTCTACTAAATTTACTACTTTCTCTACTATTATCCTTGGTTAAAGAGGTGTACGGTTCAGAGTTGCGTAGTAGGTAGATACCATTACTGCAATTTATATGTGCCGTGGGAAAACCCAGGGCACTTTTTTTTTGGATTTTTTTAAAGGTATAAAGACCTGGTCGGGACTTCGTCCCTGCCCGGCAATGAGTTGTACCGGAAGAGCGAAGCGATGAGGAACGACCTCAGCAACCAAAGGAGAGTTAAATGAAAAAAATGAATTATACAAGTTACCAGGCATATCCGCTTATGAAGCTGACAAACAGAACCTGGCCGGATAATCAAATTACCAAAGCACCTGCATGGAGTAGTGTAGATCTTCGTGATGGGAATCAGGCATTGGATATTCCTATGAATCTGGACCAGAAAAAAAGGCTCTTCAGGCTGTTATGTGATATTGGTTTTAAAGAAATTGAGATTGGGTTTCCTTCTGCATCCCAGGTTGATTTTGACTTTGCAAGAATTCTTGTGGAAGAAAACATGATTCCCGAGGATGTAACAATTCAGGTTCTTACTCAGGCAAGGGAGCATTTAATTCGAAGAACATTTGAATCTTTGGAAGGTGTTGATAAAGCTATTGTTCATATGTACAATTCTACGTCGACTCTTCAGAGAGATGTAGTTTTTAATATGAATAAGGAACAGATTATAAAGATAGCTGTTGATGGAGCTTCTCTTGTAAAACAGATAAGCGATGAGATTGGAAACCCGGGAATCAGGTTTGAATATTCTCCGGAAAGTTTTACAGGCACAGAGATGGATTATGCACTTGATGTTTGTCATGCTGTTATGGATGCATTAAAACCCACACCGGAAAAGAAACTTATTCTTAATTTACCTGCAACTGTGGAGATGTCTACTCCAAATATTCATGCCGATCAGATTGAGTGGTTTTGTAATAATGTAAAAGATAGAGATTCTGTAATAATCAGTCTTCATGCACATAATGACAGGGGAACAGCTGTTGCTGCAACTGAACTGGGAATTATGGCTGGAGCTGACAGAGTAGAAGGTACTCTCTTTGGAAATGGCGAGAGAACAGGAAATTTGGATTTAGTTACAACAGCTCTTAATATTTTTAGCCAGGGTGTAGATCCTGAACTTGATTTTTCCAGTATTAATTTTATAAAAGATGAATATATGAGCTGTACCAGAATGCCTGTTCATCCCAGACATCCATATGCAGGTGATCTTGTATATACTGCTTTCTCAGGCTCGCATCAGGATGCAATTAACAAGGGTTTTAATAAAAGAAATGAAAGAGATAATAAAATATGGGAAGTTCCTTACCTCCCAATTAATCCTAAAGATGTAGGTCGATCATATCAGTCTATTATTAGAATTAATAGCCAGTCAGGAAAGGGCGGGGTTGCATATCTTATGGATAGTGAGTTTGGATACAAACTTCCAAAGGCTATGCAGGCTGAGTTCAGCAGGGTTATTCAGAGTGTAACAGAAGAGAGTGGTTCTGAAATTTCCTCAAGAGCAATATGGGAAAGTTTTAACAGTGAATATCTGGAAATGAAAACACCATATGAACTAAAGCATATCAAGATTAGTATGGATTCTGACAGTGATCATGTAGCGACCGAAGAGGTCACCCTGGTTTCGGGATTGCTTAACTTTAAGGGAAAGGATATTAAGTTTTCAAGTGAAGGGAATGGACCTATAGATGCATTTATTAAGGGTTTAAACTCAACTTTAAATGAGCCTGTTAAACTTAAGAGTTATGATGAACATAATATTGATGGTGGGTCTGATTCTTTGGCAGTTTCTTATATTAGTCTGAGAAAAGACAAAGGTTCTGTGAGGTATGGAGTAGGAACTGATTCAAATATTTCAATGGCATCTATAAAAGCCATTGTCAGTGCTTTGAATAGATTGAGTAAGTAAAGCAATTTTATAGTATTGAAATTATTTTTGTGATACTATATAGGAAAATTTTTAGAGTGAATGACTAAACTGATCACTATAATTATAGTGATCAGTTTTAGATTAGTTCTGGAGGATTTCTTCCTATGTTTACTGGTGAAAATATAAAAAAAATTCGAATTAACAGAGATATATCCCGTAAAAAGCTTGCTGATTCAATTGAAAAAGATGAACTCTATTTAAAACTTGTAGAAGAAGAAGGTCTGGAAGTTTCAGTTTCTGAGCTGTTAAAAATAGCCAATATACTTGATACTGATATTTCTTCTCTAATGGATGGGTTGGGGCTTTATGAGAAGGGAGTGGTTATTACCAGGGAAGATTCCAGGACAAGGGTTGAACGAAAAACCAGGCTGGATTATGAAAGCCTGGCACCTCATTACAGTGGCCGGCATATTGAACCATTTCTTGTGGAAATAAAGGAAAATGATATTGTGGAATACAGCTCTCACGAGGGTGAAGAGTTTCACTATGTTATGTCCGGAGTTTTAAAAATTGTAGTTGATGATAAAGAATATATCCTGCAACAGGGTGATACCATATATTTTGATTCTTCCTTTCCTCATGCTTTGTCTGCTGTTGGAGAGAAAGTAAAAATTCTTGCTGCTATTTATAATAGTTCTTCTATGACACATTTGGCAAGAAGCAGGAAAATGGCGGATCTTATTCAGGGTGCGAAAATACAGAAAAGTGTTAATATTGTTATTGTAATTCCCAATGATCATGCTATAGATGCTGTAAACCGGGCTATGGAAGAATTGGTTGTTGCAAATGCCTATATTATAGGAGATCCTGATAATTTTCCTGTACAGTATAAAAATTACATAGATAATTATAAAATAATTTCAGTTGATTCATCTCAGGAGGGATTTGAGGTTGAGTGTGCTGAAAAAGGTGTTGAACTTATAAAAAATGGACATGGTCAGATGTTAATGAAGGGTAATATCAATACTGCTGTTTTTATGAAGTCAATATTAAATAAGAAGTCCGGTATTGGGACTGGCCGGCGTTTATCTCTGGTTAGCATTTTTGAACTTCCTAAACTTAACCGGTTTATTTTTCTTACTGATCCTGGTATAAATACTGAACTAACTGTGGAATCTGATATTTCTACGTCAAAGGACATTATTCTAAATGCAATAGATGTTTCCAGAAGTATGGGAATATCAAGACCCAAGGTAGCTATATTAGATGCAAATGAAAAAACCTCAGAAAAAATACCAACCAGTATATTTGCAAAACAGCTTTCTGAAATGACCTGGGAAAATGCTGATGTTTTTGGCCCTCTCTCTTATGATCTGGCTCTGTATGAAGAGTCAGTAAAGGAAAAAGGTATTACCGGGAATGTAGTTGCCGGTAATGCAGACATTCTTATTGTACCTCATTTGGCTGGTGGCAATTTTCTGTATAAAGCCTGGGCTATGACCATGTCTGCAGATGTGGCAAATGTGGTCCTGGGAGCAAAGGTTCCGGTTATAATTACATCCAGAAGCGACAGTGATATGACCAAATTTCTTTCTCTATGTGCAAGTGCGGTTTACAGTGCTTATAATTCTGAAGGATGAATATTCAAACAGAAATAATTTATCATATAGTTAGTTCTTCAGATTTTAAAAAAAATGTTATAGGATATATGTACGCTCCGGGTAGTCTGTTAAGGAATGGTTATATTCACTGTGCATCCGGGGAGAAGATAACTCTTCTTGTTGCAGAAGATTCTTTTAGCAAAATTGAGGAAAGTATTTATATAATAAAAATTATTGTAAATGCTGTTTTAGTTCCGGTAAGATTTGAAGAAAGTCCTCAATTGGGCTCAGTGGGAATTATATTTCCTCATATTTATGGCTCTCTTAATCTGGATGCTGTAGAAGGAATAGGATTTCTTTCAAGATCAGGATCAAAATTCTTATGGCCCGATACATTCTATTCAGATTTAACAAAATTTATTTAATTTTATTATTATAAATTTTGTAACATTGGTTACAGACACGGTCAGGTATTATTAGTATATTTTCATCCAGGGCTGGTCGCAACTTCGTTGCAGCTCGTCCCTGCATCCAGGGGAACGATCTCAGCAACTACAGGAGACTTACATGAGCGAAATGATAAGAAACAATGAGGAAAAGCAGAAGATATTAAAAGAAATCGTAATGAACCTTCATGAAGGGTCTAAAGTTAAAGATGTACAAAAACAGTTTAAAGATATAATTAAAAATGTAAGCCCTGAGGAAATTGCATCAATGGAGCAGTCTTTAATTGATGAAGGAGTCCCTGTTGAACATGTTCAGTCACTATGTGATGTTCATGTTAAGGTTTTTGAAGACACTTTAGAGAAACAGAAAGTGGGTAAAGCATTACCTGGACACCCTGTTCATACCTATAAAGCAGAAAATAAACATCTTAGGACTTTGATCAGGAAGATTAAGAAGGATTTGAAGAAAGTTGTAAAGGGTGGAGATCAAGGAGCTTTTCAAGCTGTATTGACTGAATTAAAGGAAGTGGAGATTCATTTTCAGAGAAAAGAGAATCAGTTGTTTCCATTTCTGGAAGAAGTAAACTTTACAGGTCCATCCCGGGTTATGTGGGGGAAGCAGGATGAAATTAGAGTTATGTTTAAAGAGATTGATGCTGCTTTAAAAGAAGATGATATGAAAGCTTTGAAAGGCCACATTGCAAAAATTACCAAAGCTCTTACTGGAATGATATTTATGGAAGAAAAGATTCTTTTTCCTACTGCTATGAGAAAGCTTCCAGAAGATTCCTGGAAAAAAATTAGAAGAGGTGAAGGTGATATAGGCTATTCCTGGATTAAACCCGGAAACCTCTGGGATCCCAATGTTGTTAAAACAGGAGTACCGGATTTCGCAAAAGTTGCTGCGGAAGCAAGACAAGCCAGAGGTGAGGATACCTCCTCTAATCAGGGTACAGATGCAGAATCAAGTAATAGTGATAGAGAAGAAGCTGGGCAGATACCTCTCGATGTTGGTGGTTTAACAGGCATACAGTTAAATATGATGCTGAAGGTTTTACCTTTGGATATAAGTTTTATTGATGAAAATGACAGAGTTTTATACTATTCCCAGGGAAAAGAAAGGATGTTTCCAAGGAGCCCTGGAATAATTGGCAGAACTGTTCAAAATTGTCATCCCCCGAAGAGTGCTCATATAGTACAGAAAATTGTTGATGGATTTAGAAATAAAGAAAAGGATGAAGCTGAATTTTATTTTACAATGAACGGGCGGTTTCTACACATTAGATATTTCCCAATCTATGATGATAATGGTGAGTATAGAGGTGTTATTGAAGCCGGACAGGATATTACTGATATCAGAGCTCTTGAGGGAGAACAGAAACTACTGGATTGGTAGATATTTATAGAATTTAGTTTATAGATGGCAGTCGCAAAATATGCGACTGCTATTACTATTTCTCTTCTACAATAACAGTTGCGTTATAAATAATTGTACGCTTACCATCTATATCAAAAAGTACTTTATTCCCATATTCATTGGTTTCAATATCAAGTTTCCCCTCGTAGGTTTTAAGAAGCTGACCTGAAGATGAATAAACTTCAACTTTTCTTTCCAATCCACCTGTGTATTCAGATGTAAATGATTTCACCGATCTTTGAAAAGATTCTCCACAACCTGAAAGGGTGGTAACTATCAGGATTGCAGCTAGAATAATAATTATTTTTTTCATGTTCTATTCCTTTATTTTTGTATTAGTTGACATCATTATATGATACAAATTTTCTTATTTCCAGTCACTCAGCAAAGAGTGACACAACTTTGGATGCCTTAACATCTATAAGTCCTCTGTCAGTTATTTTAAGCTCAGGACTAACGGGGAGAGTCAGGGTGCACATGGACATGATTGGATTAACATGATCGATGCCAAGCTTCTTTAACGCTTGCTGAAGTGAGGAAACATCTTTTGAAAGTTTTTCCATTGGTGCTTCGGAGAGAATACCTCCCACGGGTAGAGGAACACTTGCAAGTATTTTTGTACTGGAGATAGCACACATTCCTCCTTTATTGTTAATAACCCAACTTAATGCTTCTTTCATATCTTTAATATTATCTCCAACCAGAAGAATATTATGATGATCATGGGCGTGGCTGGTGCAAAAAGCTCCATTATGAAGCCGAACACCATCTATGAGACCCTGTGCTGTATGTGCTTCACCGGAATACCGGTCTATAACAATGGCAAGATTCACATCTAATTCGGGATTGGACCAGTTGATTAACCCTTTGGAGACTGACAGAGAGCGGAATACTGATTCAGTATAAGTATTTTTACTGTTTTTCCGCATAATACGGCATTTGACAGTGGTTTTCCCCTCAGATCCCGGATTGACCTTCAGAATGTACATTTCATCAGAAATTGAACTTAGCGATAAATTTAAACTATCAAGAAACCCTGGATCAAATTTATGAATGGTTTTATCAACTTTCTTTAAATTAAATAAAACTCCACCCTTGTATACTGATTGAATTTTAAATTCATTTGAAACATCTTCCAGCAGGATAAAGTCTGCGATCTTTCCAGGTGCAATTATTCCTCTGTCCCGAAAGCCCATCCTTTTTGCAGGGGCCAGGCTGGTTGCAATTATAGCCTTCTCCAGAGAAAGACCGTTCTTCAGGGCCTTTCTTACTATATAATCCAGATGTCCTTTTTCTTCCATGATATCAGGAGGGACATCATCTGTAACAAAACAA
>DAOVSY010000228.1 GCA_030633365.1 Spirochaetaceae bacterium
ACTGAAGGTTCAGTACTTCCTCCAAAAGTCATAGCATCTACATAAGAAAAAGCTGTCATAATGTATGTTTCAGGTTTTCCTATTCCCACTGAAGCGACAGAAGAAAGTTTTTTAAGCAGTTCCTGTTTATCTATAACTTCTGCATTGGTCTGAATTTTTATATATGGCATTTGATCCTCCATTATTTTTTCAAAGCAATATAATCATAACACATTTATAAAAATACTAAATTGATTTATTTGACTACTATTTTTATTTTATCAGAAATAACATCATTCCTGAATTCTATCTCCCACTCCCCTTTTTTAAGTTCAAAACTATAAATTCCATTATCTGTTTCTGCTCTCTTTATACCATTAACTATAACAACAGCTGGTTTTCCTGAAAACCCAATAGTTTTAATTTTGAGAATCTGATCTGATACAGGTGCTGCAGGATCTATAAAAAAAACAGAATTATTTGCAGGATAAATAATTTGAGGATTATTGCTGCTAAGAGTAATTAACCCTGTCCGGTCTTTAACAGCCAGCCATGAACTGTATTCCTCAGGATATACTGTAAGAACAGCATTATTTTGGCTTTCAGGATCAGGAATGTGCCAGTTGGAAATTTTAATTTCTGCATCAAGGGGTAGATATTCCAGATATGTGGATGGAGTGTAGCTATTTGGAATAAGCCCGGAAAGAGTGCAAAGCCTTATATCCTGTGAATAGGTAACTTCATTAAACTCCAAACCTTCGGTATGAATAATTTCAAGCATCTCAGCTGCAACTGCAGCAGGGAGAGAAGAGCCTGTTCGTCCTATTACAGTATTCCCAGAAAAATTACCCATCCAGACACCAACAGTATACTCAGGAGTTGAACCCAAAGCCCATATGTTTTGGAACTGGTTGGAAGTACCCGTTTTAAACATAGTTTCAAAATCAGTTTCCATAATACTTCCTTCCCCAAATCCAGGATACCTGCTGTTATTATCTGTAAGAATATCCCGAATTATTCCGGCTGTGTATGGTTTCATTACAGAATAATTACTTTCATTTGGTAAGAAAGGTGATCTGGAAGAATGGAGAAAGGGGGTAACTGGTATAAAATCACCACCCCTTGGAAATATAGAAAAAGCTCTGGTAAGTTCCATTAGGGAAACTTCTGCATTTCCCAATGCCAGACCTGTACCAACAGAATCTCTTTGAGAGTCCAAACTCTCAAAACCAAGGCTAATTAAGTAATCTGCGAAGTTTAAAACTCCTAAACGGTTTATCATGTAGACTGCAGGAACATTCATAGAGGAAGCCAGAGCCACCCGGAGTAAAACAGGGCCATGATATGTTCTGTCAAAATTAATAGGCTGATATACATTGGCCTCTCCAAAGTGTAAAGGTATATCAGGAAGGACTGAATTAGGAAGAAAGCCCCTCTCTATTCCAAGAGCATATAAAAAAGGTTTAAGAGTTGATCCTGGCTGATTTAGTATCTGAACCCCATCAATCTGTCCACTGTTTTCTGTATCACTAAAATTTGCAGAACCTACATAAGCCAATATTTCTCCTGAAGAGTTGTTAATTATAATTCCAGCACCAGTTGTTATTCTGCTTGCAGCAGATATGGAAAGATAATAACTAATTCTATCCTGCAAAATTTCATTAAGTGCTAAATCTATACTTGTATTTATTTTCCCTGATATAACTGGATTCAAAGAAACTTTAGAAATTTTTTTCTCAGTAAATAAAGAAAAATGAGGTGTAAAATCAGGCCAGTAAAACCTATAATTCATATCAATTGTTTTTTCTAGAATATCCGCCATATCATTATATTCAGTTATATTTTGGGAAGCAGCTAAGCCTGAGTTCATACCAAACTTAGCTGCAGTACTAATTGAAGCTTCTGCTTTTGTCAGGGGATTAAGATTTGCAGGGCTTCTGGGTATAACTGCCAGTAACAAAGATGATTCAAAATTTAAAGAGGCAATATCCTTCCCCAGGAATTTCAGAGAAGCAGCAGCTATTCCCTCTGTTTGAAAGGAAAAAGGAATATTATTTAACCATAGTTCCAGTATTTGATTTTTACTCAACCTGCTTTCAAGTCGTATGGCATTAATCAGCTCGAATATTTTAGCTGTATATCCATGATTACTTCCGGATATTATTCTGGCAAGCTGCATTGTAATTGTAGAAGCGCCGGAAATAATTCTGTCTGCAGATCTATTCTGAAAATAAGCTCTAAAAACTGCAAGTGGATCTACTCCAGGATGCAAATAAAACCTGGCATCCTCAGCTATAATAAAAACTCTCTTTGTTATATCAGGAATATCATCCAGATTTTTATAAATCCTTCGCATCCCGTCTTCAATAGCTGTAACTTTAAGAAGAACACCATTTCTATCATAAATTTCGAGACTGTATTCCTTCTTTAAAAAAGCATCATACTCAGGATATGCTGAAAATCTGAAAAAGGAATAGATAATTGCCAGTAAAACAAGACTGCTGACCAGGGAAACATAGAAAAAATTAGTTTTCATCAATAATTACTAGTTTACCCTGGGTACGTCCAAATATTTCAGGTTCATACATACACTCCGCCTGTATAGGAGGTGTAGGATAAATTCCTGATCTGACAGCTCTAAAATAAAACTCCAGTTCTTTTTTCCCTTTTTGAAATTTATCAAAAAAATACTGAACCTCATTATCCAGAATCTCTTTCCTGGGAGGGTTATACCAATAATTGTTACTATCAATTTCCTTTTCCAGAAATAAGGCTGTACTTAAAAAAGAAGCATCCAGAATCCTTGCACCACTCGGTATGGGTACTCTTACAGATAGATACTCTCTGTCTCTAGTACTTGAAACTGTTATCTTCTGAATGTAGGTTTTTCCTGCTGTCAGTGCAGAGGAATTAACAATATTCCCATCAATATCTGTTACATTTGTATACAAACCAATACCTTCATCTCTGGGGCCCAAAATTTCTGAAGGAAGGGAATATTTTAGTGACCCGGTGTAGAAAAGATTACCTGGACCAATTTTCTCAATTGACAGAGGCAAAGAAGTATCCCTGTCAAATAAAATAAGGGGATCTTCTGTAAAATTGAAAATCTTATTTACAGATTTATCATTAATACTTTTAAAAGATGCAGACAGTAAATTACTACCGGAAAGATTTGCACTGGCAGAAAAATCTACAGCATCACTTAAATTACTATTGGATAAAGCAAGCATTGCCCATGCTGTATCTGCAGTATTATTCCAGTAACCATTTCTCTTTTGCAGGGACAGGGTATTTGCTGTGCGCATAAGAAGTTCACTTTCCGGGTCCTGTTTTTGAAGAAGCATCAGAAGAAGCGATAATGTTTCAGTTTTAGAAGCATAAAAGCTGTTTCGTTCTTCTGTTTCTGTAATATCAATTGTTCTTGTACCAGGCTGAATAAATTTACGTATTCTATCAAGGGCTAATTTCGCTTTTTTATTATCTCCTGCTTCAGAAAAAGCCATACCCAGCATTGCATATGAAGTCAAACCTAATTCATCCCCCTTATTCAGCAGAGTGGATGCACCGGTAATATTCTGGTTATACAAGGCAGAAACATAATATCTGAATGCCATGAGATAATTGGATGTACTTACCCATTTATCAGGTTTATTTATATATGAAAGAAGGCTATCAATATTTGGAGTAGAATCCAGTTTAATGCCAGCCTCGTCCAATAAATAAAGAAGATGTGCAACCCTGAGAGAAATATAATAAGATGATCTGTAACCGGATTCCGGCCAAAAAGGGATTCCTCCATCTTTATTCTGATATTTTCCTATTAAAGCTATTTCTGTTTTAATATATTCCTCTGAATTTTTATCAGGAAAAAGAAATTTTGGAATAATTTTACTACTACGCTGTTCAAAACAGTTGTATGGATATTCCGCCAGATATTCTGCAGCACTTTTCAGTTCTCCGCCAAATCCCGGGGACAGAGTAAGTGACAGACTGCCAATCCCATCTTCTGCTGATGAGGGAATAACTATAATCTCTTCCACATGGCCACGGTCTGTTACAGAATCTCCAATTCGTCCGGCAGCAGTAAAAGTTTCACTTACATAAGGTTTTTCTACCACCACATCAGTATGAAGTTCTTCATTTAGAAGATCTGATCTTATTGAAAAACTAACAGTCCCTGACCCAATTGCTGAAGCACTTAGAGAAAAATTTACTATTTCCGTCTGGCCCGCTCCAAGAATGATTTCTTTTTTTTCTTCACCTGAAACAGATAAAATATCTGAACTGACAGATGTGGATATTTTTTCCTCTTTATCAGATAAATTTGTAAGACTAATTCCCGATAAAGCAGTATCTCTGTATCTAAGCTTTGGAGGTAAAATAGATCTTGCATTAATTGGATTCCTTGCAAATATTTCCCCTTCCTCAATTCCAAATTTATTATCCTTTACACCAACTGCCGTGAAACGATACGTTGTTAAATTATCTGGAAGAGTAAAATTGAAAAAGGCCTCCCCTCTTGAATTTGTTATAATATAGGGCTCAAATACTGCAGTGGGATTAAAGTCATCTCTTTGCTCAAGCTTGCCCCCCTCTGAGTCTCCCCCCTGTAGATCTTTAACTTCATAAGTAACAGGATCGATCAAAAGTGATCTGGAATCTGCACCTCTTGTGCCCAGAGGGAACTTATCTCTGGAATAGAAATATTCTACAGGGTTTGGAACGTGATAATTAATAAGATCAAGTACACCTCTATCAACTGCCATTAAAGTAATCTCTGCTCCTGCCAGAGGTTTATCATTAAAAACAGTACTAATTTTCATTTCAACAACTTCCCCTGGTTTATAAGAGGATTTATCAGATTCTACAGAGATATCAAATGTTCGGGACTGATTATCAATATTTAAAGCTGTAATTCCAAAATAACCCTTTGGTTTATCCAGATCAGGATCAAAATAATTATTTACAGGAGCCCTGGTTCTTTTCGACCAGGATGAAACAGCAACATAAACTACAGGTACATAGTTTTCTTCTATAGGTATTCCAATTACCTGTGCTCCCCCTTCAAGATATATAACTCTTTCATCGAAAATTCCCTCTCGTTCGGTTGTAACCAGATACTGGCCTTCAGGAAGAGGAGATTTAATAATCAATTTAGCAGTCTCACCAGGTTTGTAGATTATTTTATCTGCTTCCAGGTTGATATCCTGATTATCATCCCTACCCCATCGTATCCAGTCTCCACCAGTAGAATAGAATGAAAGATTTGTTATGATATCCCTTCCAG
>DAOVSY010000088.1 GCA_030633365.1 Spirochaetaceae bacterium
AACTAATATGGGTGTTTTTGTATCAGTTTCACCATATCTCCTTTCAGTTAAAGCTGAGTACCTGAGAGAGGTTCTAAAGGAAGCACCTTTGGAGAGAATTTTAGTTGAAAGTGATTTTTCCTACAGTAAAAGTATTCCTGTAACTAATCAAATTTCTGATTATCACAGAAATCTTACCAGTTTATATAGTTTGGCCGGATCTTTAAAAGGATTGGAACCGGAGTATTTCAAGGAGGTTGTTTTTAATAATGGAAAGGTTTTTACGAACAGAGCGCTTAATAGGCGCTAAAAATATGGAAATTCTAAGATCAAAATCAATTCTTATAGCAGGGCTGGGTGCTGTTGGAAGTTATGCTGTTGAAGGAATTGCCAGACTGGGAATTGGATCAATTAGTATTGCAGATTTTGATACAATAAGCAGGAGTAATATTAACAGGCAGCTCTATGCTTTGGAATCAACCATTGGAAGGCAAAAAGCAGAAGTTGCCAGTGAGAGAATAAAAGATATTAATCCGGAATGTAAAGTTTATCCATTAAATCTTTTTATACACAATGATACAATTGAAAAACTTACAAAGCCTCTTCCCGATCTTATAATTGATGCAATAGATTCTCTAAATCCAAAAATTGAACTTCTATCATATGCCTATAGAAATAGTATACCAATAATATCATCAATGGGAGCTGCGTTAAAAACAGATCCCTCAAAAATTGAAACAGGCGATATTTTTGATACAACAAAATGCCCATTATCAAAACAGGTTAGGAAACGCCTTAGAAATCGTGGGGTCGGAAGAGGAATTGATTGTGTTTATTCTACTGAGCTTATAAATTTCACCTACACTGACCCAGATGACGAGACAGAAGGGGAGGATATTTTAATTCGAGGGTTTAAAAGGAGAGTCCTCGGATCTCTTCCGACTCTACCTGGTATTTTTGGACTAATACTTGCCAACATGGCATATAAAAATCTTCTTAATCCTGAGCTTTCTTCTTAAACTATGTGTTATAGCTGTTTTTTTTTATTTTAGTGAGGATAAAATCTATTGATGCCTAATAATAATTACTATATAATGATTTTTATATTGTATGCATTTTACTGTTTTAGTAGGACAAAATGTGTTTTTGCAATTAACCCCAATATAACTAAATGGAGTAAGATAATGCCCTTAATGGAATGGACTGACGATCTAAATGTAGGTTTTGAACTTATCGATAAGCAGCACAGAGTTTTACTTGATATGATAAATGAATTATATGATGCTCTAATGGAAATACAGGGGCAGGAAGCCTTGAAAAAGATTGTAAATAGAATGGTTGAATATGCAGCAATTCATTTTATGGTGGAAGAAAAGCATATGGTAGAATTTGGATATGATGATTATGAAAATCATAAAATTATCCATGACAGCTTTTCACGTAAGGCTGTAGATCTAAAAAGCCAACTAAGTGAAGATGGTTTTGTTTTATCTTTGGATGTTCTTAACTTTTTAAGAGATTGGTTGATTGAACACATAAATGGTACAGATAGAAAATATATTCCTTTTTTTACAGAAACCAATTTTAAATAGAAATTTAGGGTAATTTGATGTCTGAATTAAGAACTGGAAGTAATTAATAAAAGTTCTGCTGGAGAGACAGGTAAAAAATCAGTATTTACTTTAAATACTTCCGTAAAAAGTATTGATAGTAAAAAATATAAACTTTTAAAAGAATTGTTTTTACATATGCTAAGAAATTCTATTGCTCATGGAATTGAACTTCCATTGGATCGTATTGAAGCAGGTAAAGATGCTGATGGGAAAATTACTCTTGATATTTTAAAGATAGAGAATAATATTATCTTTGATTATACGGATGATGGTACAGGCTTTGATGTTGAAAAGATTAGAAAAAGAGCTATTGAGCATGGAATTGTTTCTGAAGAAGAAATTGCAAAAATGAGCAATATGGATATTATCAAGATAGTTTTTAATGATGGGTTCAGCACATCGGATTCAACAGATATGGTATCTGGTGTAGGTGTAGGTATGTCTGTTGTTAAAAAGAATATTTTTAAAGAACTAAAGGGTAAGTTTAGCCTTACAAATAAACCTGGTAGAGGTATTAAGATTAGGATTACCATTCCTGTCTAGGAGAGATAAACTTGAAAGCATTAGTTGTTGATGATTCACGTATAATGAGGAATATTATTATTAATATTCTAAAAGAGAAAAAAATGGATGGTGATGATATTCTTGATGCACCTGAAGGTAAATCAGCTTTAGAAATCTTAAATAAAGAAACTATCGATCTTTTATTTGTAGACTGGAATATGCCAAAACTTAATGGTCTTGATTTAGTAAAAATTGTTAGAAAAATGGATAAATACAAAGATTTACCAATTATAATGGTAACATCCGAAGCTGCAAGGTATAATGTCATGGAAGCTATTAAAGCCGGGGTTACAGATTATATAGTCAAACCAATAACAGGAGTGACTATAATGGAAAAAATCAAAGCATATTTATAAGTGGAGAAATAAAGTGCAAGTTAAATATATACAGCCTTTTGTAAATGCAACAGTAAAAGTTTTTAAAAATTTTTTAGGAGTTGACATTAAACCTGGCCAGCCATTTCTATTTGATCATAATGAGAACAAATACAGTTATGATATTTCCGGTATTATTGGTATTGGCGGTCATACACTGGGAATTGTAGTAGTTAGTTTTCCCAAGTTGGTTGCTTTGGATCTTGCTTCCCGTATTACCGGAGAAAGTATTAAAATATTTGATGATACTGTTATTGATCTTGTTGGAGAAATTGTAAATATTATTGCTGGTAATGCAAAAAAGGGACTTGAAGAATACAAACTTGTAATATCTTTACCTTCAATTGTAAAAGGTGTGAATCATCAGATTACAGGTGTATCCGGAGTCCCTATGATTGGTATTCCATTTTCTGCAGCAAAAGGAGACATCTACCTTTTTGTAAGTTTAAAGGACCTTATTACCGCATAAGTTATTTCTAAAAGATTATACCCAATCAGCGGAAAAATTGAAGTCACTTGTAGCAGTTTCTCCAGGATCTGCATTGCTGTAATCAAAACAACCGGAAGTATTTTCAATATTAGGTATTTTAAAAACCTTGTTTCCATAAAGGGAATTAAGACCGGACTCAGAATCTTTTTTTACTATAAATTTAACTCCATGACTATCACTTATTTCCCCTTCTACTTCTATGTCTGCTCTGCTGGTAAATATATGGGGTCTTCCATATCTATATATTTCTACCGGGAGAGGAGAAAAATATACCAAATTAATTAATGCTTCTTTTTCCATTTCAATCCATCCCTGAACTTTTTCTATACCAAGGTCCAGTAATTGCCTTGCTGCCAGAGAGTTACTGACAGGCAGGGGATATGCAGCACTAATAACTATATCCTTATATTTTTTTAGTAAGTATATTTGGAAAAGAGAACTTATTCGAAATCTTCGTATTCCTGCTCTATGGGCTGTATCAATATCAGACTTTAGTTTCTCCAAAGCAAACTCATTTCTAAAATAAGGTAGCAGTACCTCAGTACAATTTTTATTGTATGATGAGAGAGGCATTACATGAATTGCATTTTCCAGTTTTGAACTTCTCTTTCTGGTGTTTTTATCCTTTTTTTGGGCTGGATCTGTAATAAAAACATCTTTATCAGGCTCAGAACTTTCGTTCTTTCCCATGAATGAACTGTGGATTCTCATAAAATCAAAAATACCATTATCTGAAACATTGTCATTATTTATTTTTAGAACCTGTGGTCCAGTTACTTCCCAAAATTCTCTTCTAAGTTTTTTTAAGGTACTGGAAGGAAGAAAGAGTTTTCCTTTTATGGAAACAGAAATTACACCAGTTTTTACCATTTTTTCTTTAGTTGATACAAAGCTATTCTGTACAGTTTCTTTTTCCAAACCATGCTTTAATGCAGTCTCTATTGTTAATTTATTATTCCAGGTATCTATTGAAGGATATTGTGGAAGAGTTACTATAATACCCTCAGAGTCCAGTTCAATATTTAAATCCACTACATAAGGATTAATATATTCAGGAAGGGTTTTTATATTTCCGGGAGATTTTTGTGCTGTATCCCCAACTTTATAAACAAGACTTCCTTTTTGTACTGCCTGATTAAAAGGGATATATATAATATCTCCCTTTTGAGATTTATTAACTTTTTCTCGTTTTTTATTCATAGCTGTAATTGTCATCTGGGGACCTTCATCACCAGATCTTGGTTGAATACGGATTCTATCACCCTTTTTAAGATCCCGTACTATTTTTACTGTAAATCCACCGGGACTGGTGCCAGTAACTTCTGCACTTAACATTCCGGAAACTCCAGGAGATTTATAGTTAATCAAATTTTTCATGCTATCTTCTGTATAGAAACCACTGGACCATTTTCTGCCTGGGCTTCCGGAAAGAATCATTTTAGCCTGTCCTAAAATTCCAGGACTAATTTTCCCTTTTTTACCTTCATCTACAGATGCATCCAGGACCATCCTGTAAGCACTTACAGCTCTTTTCACATAATCCGCCTTTTTAAGACGTCCTTCGATTTTAATGGAACTTATGCCGGAATTTACAAGCCCGGGGATAAGATCAAGTGTATACAGATCATCCGGTGAGAAAAAGAAACCATTTTTACCGTCTTTACTGTGATATCTACGCCTGCAGGGTTGTTTGCATCTTCCTCTGTTTCCACTCCATCCTCCTATAGAGGAGGAGAAAAGACAATTGCCCGATAGAGAACTGCAAAGAGCTCCATGGGCAAATACCTCAACTTCAAGGCTGGACTTTTGTATAATTAACTCAAGTTCCTTAATGGTAACCTGACGTTCAAGTATTACCCTTTTTAAACCCATTAAAGCTGCTGTTTCAATCCCTGCACTATTGTGAATCCCCATTTGTGTTGATCCATGGATTATCATATTTGGGAAAAATTGTTTAATCATCCATGCAATACCTATATCCTGAACAATAATTGCATCTATACCCATTTTGTTAACTTCAGAAAGATAGTTATAAGTTTCTTCCAATTCCGCTTCTTTTATGAGTGTGTTTAATGCAAGATAGACTTTTTTATTATATTTTTTTGCATATGCAGATATTTTTGATAATTCAGAAACTGTAAAATTATTTGACTTATCTCTTGCACTGAATTTGGGTAGCCCTGCATAAATTGCATCAGCTCCATTGTCAAAAGCGGCAAATGCACAATCAGCATCTCCAGCAGGAGCGAGTAATTCCGGTATGTTTATCATAGTATTCAATCTTCCATATCGTATTGTTTAAATAAATTTAGTATAGATTTTTGAGGGCCTTCAAAAATTAGTTTAATGCCCTTCTTTTTTAGTTGAGTGTAAAAATTAAGGAAACCAGCAATGCTTTCTTTATCTATCTGTTTTACTTTTGATAGATCTATAATAATATTTTCAGTATTTCTGCTTATTTCTACACGGAGTATTTGTTTTAGATATTCCAGATTACTTATTGTAACCGTTCCTTTAAGTATAAATTTCCCAGGATTACCTGAATCCATTATTATTCCAAAAGGACTTGGCCATTTTTTTGACTTTTCTTTTTCTTTTTTATCCCGCATAATTTGATCCAGCATTTCATTTGTATCACGGAGTCGTTGTACAAGACCCTGTATCAATTCCATAAACCATCCAGGGACATTGTATATATTGT
This sequence comes from Spirochaetaceae bacterium, assembly GCA_030633365.1. Next base: position 5,722 of record DAOVSY010000088.1, read on the forward strand.
TATAGAATTCTCTTATGTCTATTACATATAGAACGCCTGCCTTTTCTGCTTTTACATTTGCAGATCTGACACCCTCCTTAATCAGTGACATTTCGCCAATTACATCACCAGCTTCTGCATCTGCCAGGTGTATCTCTCCGGCACTTGAATGTCTTGATACAGAAAACAAACCTGATTTTACAACATACATTGTATTTTCTATATTGCCCTGCTTTATAAGAAGTTCATTGGCTTCAATACGTTTTAGAGGTATTTTTGTAGTGGTAATAATATCCTGTATACCTTTTATGGAAAGAACCTTGTCTCTAATTAGCTGTATATTTTCAATTTTAATATTATGATCTGCAACATCCAGGGTTTTGGTTAATTCATATAAATAGCTTATTCCTGCCTGGTCAATATCTATTACATCTGAAAAATCAAGAATAAGAGGTTTTACATTTTTTATTTTTAATTCTCTTATTTTTGATTTAAGTGCATCTATTGAAGTTTCTGAAAGATTTCCTTTTAAATATAATCTACCTGGTCGTATGTCTACATTATATTCCAATGAAAGTGAATCTACAGCCTGTATTCCAGCTTTCCAGGGTATATCAGATTTAGATTCTCTTACTATATAATTACCTAACAGTTCGGTTGTCTGACGAATACGTCTAACCAATACTTTTGCAATACTAACAGCCCAGTTTGAGAGTCCCAGTTCATTATTTAATAAAATATCAGGGCTTATTACACTGGCCATTACATCCCTTTCAGCAATAACTGTAGCAGATCTTGGTACCCCTGTAAGAAAGCCCATCTCTCCAATGTAGTTTCCTTTGCCAAGCTCTGTTAGAGTTATCATTTGATCATTTTTATATATTACTACTCTTACTGAACCTGAACGTATTATATACATTTCCCTGGATGTATCACCAGATTCAAAAAGTATATCATTTTTCTGAAAACGAACTAATTTATCTCTATTCATTATAACCCAGCCTTAATTTCAAGGAATTTATCTTTATTTTTAAAATATATTTCTACAAGTTCCGGATCAAAATGTTTTCCAATTTCTTTACTTATTATTGCATCTATTTTATTTTCAGAAAAAGCATCTTTATATACACGTTTTGTTCCAAGGGCATCATAAACATCAGCTAAAGCCACTATTCTTGCTTCCAGAGGAATATTTGTACCACTAAGGCCTTCAATATATCCTGAACCATCCCATTTTTCATGATGGTATTTTGCAATATTTGCAGCCATTAGAGGGACACCTGGTGCAGTTAGCATTTTTGCTCCAAATACTACATGCTGCTTCATTTGTTCCATTTCTTCATGACTGAAAACCCCTGGTTTTTTAAGAAGTTCGTCAGGAATACCAACTTTCCCTACATCATGTAAAGATGTGTAGAGTTTAATTTTCTTAATGAAATTGGTATTGTCAGATATTTTTTCAGCAAGAAAACCGGCATACTCGCTTACTCGTTTTATATGATTACCAGTATCTGTATCATTTAGAATATTTGCACTTTCCAGAGCACCAATTAAGGCAGAGGAAATATCTTCAACATTTTTTGTTTTTTCATTTACCTCTTCCAATAGAAGTAATTTTTTAGATTCCAGCAGTTTATTTTTATGTTTAAGTTCATTCTGGTATTGTTTCATTTTAACCTGTGCATTCACCCTCGCCAGGAGCTCATCAGGATTAAAAGGTTTTGTAATATAATCAATCCCCCCAGTTTGAAAAGCTTTGGAAATTGATTCTGAATCAGTATTTGCAGTAATAAAAATTATTGGAATATCTTTAGTTTCATCATCTTCTTTTAATTTGACGGCAACCTGATACCCATCCATACCCGGCATCATTATATCCAGCAGTATAAGGTCAGGGTTTTCAGTAAAGGTAGATTCAATTGCAGACTGGCCGTTGTTAGCCAGTGTAATATCAAAATCTGTGTTGTTACTTATTACAGTAGCAAGAACACGTCTGTTTTCATTATTATCATCTACAATTAGAATTTTAAAATTCTCAACCTTTTGCATTATTTTTTAACTCCATAAGCATTTTAATTATAATATTCAAACCCTGACTGTCAAATGAATCTGCACTATCATTTAACATTTTAATAATAGTACTTATTTGTTTATTTGAACTGTATTCTTTTAGTTCTATTGCAAGCTTATTAACTCGGACTGGATTAAATATTTTAATCTCCTGTTCAAGACTTGTAATAATACTGTCAATTTTATTTTTATCAGGCAGGTTCTCCCATTGATCGGAAAAACTTTTTGATTTTTGTATTTGATGTTCAATCTTTTTTAAAAATATATCTTTTTGAATTGGTTTTGAAATATAATCATTACAACCCATATTCAAGTATTTTTGAGCATCGCCTCTCATCGCATTGGCAGTTACAGCAAATACATAAAGATCATCATATGCCGCAATTTTACGTATTCTTTTAATAGTTTCAATACCATCCATTTTGGGCATCTGAATATCCAGAAGCAGTATATCATATTTTTTATTGTTAAGCTTTTCAAGCACTTCCATACCATCTTCAGCAAAGTCTGATTCAATATAGATTGAAGATAACATAGCCTCAATTAAAAGTCTGTTCACAGAACTATCATCTGCTGTTAATACATTTATATCAATTTTATCTCTCTCTACAGGTAGTAGATCAGAAGCATGCTCTTGCATGTATTCATCTGGAATCCCTTCAATTATAACTTCTAAGGCCACATGAATTTTTGAAATTTGATTATTATCAATGTTATTATTTTTAATTCCAGTATTTAATTCCTTGAATAAATCATAAAGCTCTGTCATTCCCATATTACCGGTACTACCCAATAACTCATGTGTTATAGCCTGAAGCTTTTCAGTATCTTTGCTAAGAATAATTTTTTCCAGTCTATCAAGTTGTCTGGGTAATGCTGTAATTGCATCTTTTGTTATAGAAGTAAGAACTTCATCATTTTCAACTTTTTTTAACCATTTTTCTATAATATCTCTGGAACTGTTTAATATATTTTCTTTTTTGTTATTATTATCATGTAGATCAGTAAAATCCAAAGATGGTTTAAGTGGTAAGATTAAAGTAAAAGTTGATCCTTCATTAATTTGACTTACTACATTTAATGTCCCATCCATCATTTCTGTAAGTTTAAGAGATATTGCGAGACCCAGACCTGTTCCTTCATATTTTCTGTCTGTTGATGAATCACTTTGTTTAAAGGGGGAGAAAATTTCTTCCAGTTTATCCTTTTTTATTCCTATTCCTGTATCAGTTATAACAATAATTAAATTATCCGGGTTCCAGTCTACACTAATACTAATACTTCCGGATTCAGTAAATTTAATTGCATTGCCTATTATATTAATTAATATTTGACGAATACGATTTTCATCACCAATCACAATTTTAGGAAGATTATTCGATAAAATAAGTTTAAATCCAAGGTTTTTCTGAGTTGTTTGAATATGAAACAGATCTTCAATACTCTCAAAAAAATAAGACAGATTTATTTTAACATTACTAAATTCAATTTCATTTGCTTCAATTTTAGAAAAATCCAAAATATCATTAATAAGAGATAGCAGGCTTTTACCTGAGTTCATAATTATATTCAGCATATCTCTGTCTTTTTTATGCATCTCTTTGTCTAATAGTAACCTGGTAAATCCCAGTATGGCATTCATGGGAGTTCTAATTTCATGAGACATATTAGCTAGAAAAGTACTTTTTAGCAGGTTGGCAGACTCTGCTTCTATAAGTGATTTTTCTGCAGATATTCTTGCATTTTCTGCATTTTGTGTTTGTAGTTTTAACTCTGCTTCTATATCTTTTTTTTCTGTAATATCTTCCTTTACAGCAATAAAAAATCGTAGTTTTCCTTCATTATTTAGTACAGGGCTTATTGTAGCTTTCTCCCAAAAAAAGGTCCCGTCTTTACGTTTGTTGTAGAACTCCCCAGACCATACATTCCCATTTTTAATAGTATCCCAAAGTTCATCATAAAAAGAATTAC
>DAOVSY010000513.1 GCA_030633365.1 Spirochaetaceae bacterium
GCTGTTGATAAGTATAAAGAGATGAAAGAAAGTATAGATCTTGTTACTATGGATATTACCATGCCCGGGATGGATGGAATTACAGCAATGGAAAAAATTGTTCAGTTTGACAGTTCTGCCAAGGTTATAATGGTGAGTGCATTGGGAAAACAGGATCTGGTTAAAAAGTCTTTTATGCTGGGAGCAAGTAATTATATTGTAAAACCCCTAAACCGTGATAAAGTTGTAGAAAGACTTAGTTATGTTCTTGGTAATTAATTGCTTACCTCGATACATTTTGCCGGGGCAAAACACTCGGCAACCAGTGGTCAGTAGGTGAAGAAGTGGAGATAAAAATGAAGAAAATATCAATGATTGCAGTATTGATGTTGATACTGATTGTATTCTTTTCGTGTACTACAATGAAGGCTGTACCTAAAGAAAGGGCTATTGAGAGATTTATTGAATTGTATAATACAGGAGATACTGTAAGGATGTCTGAAATGACATCAATTCCAATGTTAATTGATGGTGAAATTGTGGCTAGAAATGCTGATGCTGATTTTTTCTGGAATAGCCTGGCAAAAGCTGGATTTACTTTGGACGGCTCAGAATCTTTTACTACAGAACCTTTAAATTCCAATTCCAGCCTGTTATTTGGTGATTCAATGGAAGTTTCCACTTTTTTTGCCAAATATGTACCGGAAACAGCTGTTATTGTACGGGTTAAAGGACCAGGGGGAGATTTTATACTGCTTCTGTCCGGCAGGAAGGGGAGATACCCCTTTATCTTTGGATTTACGGGGCCAATATTATGAAAAAAATAATTTTAATCCTGTTTATAATATTTATTGCTTTTAGCACTTATGGTCAGAATGCAGATCTGGTCTATGTTGATGGGTGGGTTGATATTCGATCCGGTGGAGAAATATACGAGGCCTTCCCTGGAGATAGTCTTAGGGCAGGTGATTCTGTAATTACAGGTTCAGACAGCATTGCGGAACTTGAACAGATGGATTTGAGTTCAATTATTGTAAAACCCAATTCAATTTTTACAATCCGTGAAATTGAATCTGCAACAGGTAAAGAAACTGTACTGGCCACTACTGTTGGCTCGGTTTCTTTTAAGTTTGGGAAACTTTTTGGAAAAGAACCTATAATTTCCACACCAAGTATGGTTGCAGGAATTCGAGGAACTGAACTTACAGTCTATGCCGGAGAGGATGGATCTACGTTAATTTCTGTAGACAGTGGTCTTGTTACAGTAGAATCCCAGGGTGTTTCGGTGGATTTGGTTAAGGATGAGGGTGTTGAGGTTCTTCCTGGTGAAGTACCTGGAGAAAAATTTAGCCTGTTGGGAAGAGAACTGGATTTTGCCTCCTGGAATGCAGAGAAATATGAATCCCTTATAGCTGATCCTGTCACCGGCGTTGAGAGGCTTGGTTATCAAATGGATGAGTTTATTATTAAAATAGATGATCTTGAAATTTTTCGTGCAAATAATAAAGCTGAAAAAGATATTTTATTGAAAGAAATGGAAAAAATCAAAGAATCCAGTGGGCAGGAAAATGCAAATACCTTTTTTAAAGAAAATATTGAAGAATTGGCACTTCTTGAAGCTCCCTCATATCTGAATATTCGTTATCATACCCTTTCTTCCCTTTCTTTTCGCCGATACATAATGGGTAAACTTTATCTTGAAATGAAGAGTAAATATATTATGGATATGCAAAACTCTGAATATAGAGCGTTTCTTTCAATTTATAATAGAATTTTGGACAATTTTGAGATATATATAGTACCGTACATGAATCCAAGGGATCTATAACCCTGGGATTTCAAATTAGGAGTTTTTTTATGAAAAGAAATATTATTTTTAGTTTAATTATCGGATTATTAATTATTGCAATATCTTCATGTGGTCTGGCAGGAACATCTATGAAAGATAGGGTGAGTTATTTTGAAGATGATTTAAATGGCAGCCGGGCAAATATCTTTGATAATATTCATCCTGATGCAAATGCTTCTAAAACATTAGATGATACATATTGGGAGACTGGAATATGGGTATCAGGAGATCAACTTTTTTTAATTACTAATATTTCAGAAAGTTCAAGTTCAGTAACAGGAGTTTTTAATTCTGGAGGAGTACTTTTGACTGATGCAGAAGTTGTTTTTGAAATGAAGGATGATGGGGATTTTTTCAGTGGCGAAGACTGGAAAATAATGTCTTGTGTAGTTAATGGTGGAACACAATTTTAGTGAAAAAGAAAAAAAAGAAACTTGTTGAGATAGATACTGATTTTGAGGCTACTTTTATGGACAGTATCTTAACTGAAAAAGAGATACCCCATGTAATGGTCTCATATTCCACATCCGCCTTTATTAATTTATTCCAAACACAAAAAGGGTGGGGCC
>DAOVSY010000309.1 GCA_030633365.1 Spirochaetaceae bacterium
TCATCAGTTAAACTATTTATTTCTAAAAACAGAGACAAACTATACAACATTTTAAAAGATTTAATTATTAATGACCCCTCCTTTGAAGTACGTAAAGCTGCCAGAACACGTATTACATCTGACTTTCAGGATCTCTATAAAATTGCACCATTTGAATTAAATATTACACAGCAACTCCATTTAATAGAACTTATGAACCCGGATTCAAAACAGGATGAAAATATTGCAATTGAATTTATGAAAACGGGAAACAAAGAACTTGAACTTTATGCCTCAAGATTTCTTTCTAAAAACGGGACCTTAAGAAGATTGTTTTTATCGGCCGATCCAGGATATGCGAAAGGATTTGATGATACGTATTCTATTTTAAAAATTGCCATAAATGTAGATTGTACTACTTTTCTTGATCTATATGATTCTGATATTTCTACTGGTGCACTTCTACTTGCTTCAAGAATACTATTAAAAAATGGTAATAGAAATATTATTACAAGCCTTATAAATAAAGTATTAGCAATTCCTGAGGAACAGAGAGATATTCACCCATATAAAGAAATTTATGAAAATTCTATTATTTCTGCCTGTAAAAGAGGAACAGATGAAGCTTTGGAGTTACTTAACTCTGAAATTAAAAAACGAAAATATGACAAATCATTTCAGGATTGGATTCTGGATAAACTTCCTGACAATAGAGAAAATATTTTTGCACCAACACTAATCAATTTCCTTAAAGATACAAAGTATAATTCCAATAAAGAACTTGGGAAGGCATTAATTAGGTTACCAGTAAGTTCCGTCTTATCTGAAATAATAGATATTCTAAAAGAAGATAATAATAAATGGGATACTGTAATCAGAATGGAAGCTTTGAAAATTTTAGGTTCTATAAACCTGCCTCACTGTACACAATACATCCTCGAAAATCTTTCTATACTTCCACTGGAAGAAGCAAAGAAATACTCAATACTGTTAATTAAAAATGATACTTCTGCATTTAGAGCAAAAGTTAAAAACATCCTATCCTTTGGTGATTCCTCTTCTGTTTCACATCTAATAGCAGCACTGCCTGAAAATGAGCGAAAAACATTTTTACCAGAAATTAAAAAATCTCTTCAGGATAGTAATCCGGAAGTTAGGATTGCTGCTGTTTGGGCATTGAGTGACTATAATAAGGGAGAATTTCTTTCTTCCTGCTTTAATCTTTTAAGAGACCCAGTTGAAAGTGTGCGAAAGGAAGTGGGAAATACCCTGGCAACCCTTGGAAGTCAGGAGACTCTTACTGTTTTAAATCAGACTTTGTTTGATTCTAATGAAAGCCTCTCAGTTAAAAATGCAGTCCTTCATGGGCTGTCAGTTTCAAAATCTACCAAAGTTTTAGATATTCTCCTCCTAAAGTTAGAAGAAAATATAGAACTTCAGGAAGAAACAATAATTACATTAAGTGAAAAAAACAGTCAGGAAGATCTTATTAAAATTTTAAATTTTATGGAAAAGACAAGTTCTAAAGTCAGGAAAAATATTATTAAAGCTATTAGATTAATGGGGGAAAAAGCTGAAATAATTATTGAGTCCCTTTTGTTCAATGATAATAAAATTTTACATAAACATGCAGTATCTATACTGGATGATTCAGGCATAATCGATCTTCGTATAAGACAACTTGCTCATAGAGATCTTAACACTAGGAGAAAAGCTGCTGAATTCCTAATGAAAACCGGGACAAAAAAAACCTTCCGTGGTATTATTCTGGCAGTAAAAGATCCTGACTCAGAAGTTAGAATACAGGTAGTTAAGGCTCTTGATCATTTAAACTCACCTGAAGGATTATCCATTTTAGAAGAATTAAAAAATGATCCTGAAAAAAGGGTAAAAAAGTATACTCTATGGGCATTGGAACGATATGAAGCAAAAAAACTGGTTTAAGTATTTATTCCTCATTCTACTTCTATATATGATCGCTTCCTGTACGCCAGGGCAAAACCTGTCAAAACCTGTAATTGAAAACCAGATTAGAGGTATTTTGGATCTGCCAACTATTGAATATGTTTATCGGGAAATAATTTATGTCGGACAGGAAGCTCGATTTCTTGGTATCAAGCATCTGGATAAGCGACTGCTTTTTTCTATCGATCTGATAATTAATGCAGGAATAGACCTAACTAAAGGTATAGAAATTAGAAATGTAATAGATGGTTCAATCCAGATAATTTTACCAGACCCGGAAATTCTTACAGTAGATGCAGATGAAGGAAGTATACATCAATTTTTTATCAAAGAATGGGGAGATAAGGTCTCCCATCTTGATTATTATGATGAAATTGTACGTAGTAAAAATAATATAAAAACTGATGCAATTGAAAGAGGTATTCTTGTTAAAGCTAAAAGTAATGCAGAGGATATGATTTTAAAAATTTTTTCGGTTTACGGATTTACAAAAGTATCTTTTAAGTGGAGGAGCCCCTAAGTGTCAGGTAAATCTAAAAGAAGCTATAAAAGTAAAATACTAATTATTGCTGTATTGATTATAGTATTACTTATCACAGTATATTTTTTCCCTGGATTAAATATTAAGCTCCCTTTTATCTATAATACAAAAATAACATCTACAGAAGTAATACTTAGAGAAATTAATAAAGTTTCTACACTTTCTACAGTAGAATATATTTATAAATCTGTGTTTCCCTTTGACTTTTTTGACCAGAATACAGACTGGAGACAACTAGTATCAAAAAGAACAAATAGTAAATTTTTAACTGTACTGGAAAAAGATCAACTTTGGCTTTTTGATCAATGTAAGTCAATTGGAATAGATCTGGAATATGATATTTATGATTTTGTTGTCATAACATCAGTAGTTGAAGCTGGTTTAAATTTAGAAGATGTTATTAACCCGGATGATATAATTATCGATGGTAAAACTATATCTCTTAGAATGCCTAAAACAATAATTACAAAATTCACAATAGAAGATTCTGAGAGCGCTAAATATAATTACCCGGATCTTGATGTAGATCCAATACACTGGATGCAAATAACAAGTTATGTTGAAGAAAAAATTAGAGCAAAAGTTCTGGAAGATGGAATACTTAAAAATGCAGAGACAAGAGGGAATGATTTCATAAAATCCTTACTATTAGAATCAGGGTGGGAAAATATAGTTTTTATTCAGTAATTTTATCATTAACTTTTACGAAATTATCAAATTCTTTTTTTACCCGATCAATTAAATGTAAGCATTCTGTATCATTATCAACAGCAGCAGCTTCTAATTCTTTTGCAGCAGTAGAAAGCAGGTTTATATATAAATTTGAAGATCCCCCTTTAATAGAATGTGCATCCTGTCGTAATGTATCAAAATCATTAGCTTCTAAACTCTTATACATATTTTGAATCTGATTGTCCACTTTAGGAATAAACCCTTTTAAAAGATTAATAACAATATGTTCCTTACCCATAAAAACTTCTACAGCTTGTTTGAAATCAAAAATTTCTATTTCAGATATTACGGTTTCTTCTTCAGGTTCACTTTCTATCGTCTGGGGTTTAGGCTCTTTACTAAGCCATTTTTCCAAAACAGGGAAAATGTCTTTCTTTTTAAATGGTTTAGTAAGAAAATCTGTCATACCAACTGATATACACTTTTCTTCCTCACCTTTTATAGCACTGGCTGTTACTGCAATAATAGGGGTTGATGAACCTAATTTACGAATTTCAATGGTAGCTTCATATCCATTCATTTCAGGCATCTGAACATCCATAAAAATAACATCATATTCTTTTGATTGTACCGCTGCTACTGCTTCAAGACCATTGTTTGCTATATCAACTTCATGTCCAATATTTTCCAGAATAGTTTTAAACAGCATTTGATTTACAGCATGATCTTCCGCTACCAATATTTTTGCCTTTACTGCTTCTTCCTCAAGCTCTTCAAGCTCTTCAAGCTCTTCAAGTTCCTCATCAATAGGAGATATTTCATCAAGGATTTCTTCTGATTTATTTAATACCTCAAGAATTTCAGTATAAAAAACTTTCTTTTTTATCGGTTTATGAAGATAACCATTAAACCAGTTTAAAAGCTTCATTTTAGCTTCATCTGCACTTTTCCCAGTAGGGCTTAAGAGAATTCTTTTTACAGAGGCAATTTTATCATCAGAATGAATTTCACTGGCA
>DAOVSY010000601.1 GCA_030633365.1 Spirochaetaceae bacterium
ATTCCCGGGACGATTGCCACATATAAGCCTGTTTCCAAATCCTTTTCGATATATGCTGTTACCGTTGTCATTAAAAACCTCGATAATCTCAATTGATTATGCATTAAATTGGTTAATTAAGTATATACTTTTTTTGTCACGACCCCGTTTTGGAAAAACGGGGCATCTGGAGGATGCTCAGGATTTTTATTTTCTAATGTTTTCAGTATATTTTCTCTTTTCTAAATGTGATACATTCAATGAACGAATTCAAAATTATTATGAATCCCATATAATCGGACTAAAAATGACATTTTTCAAAATTTGAATAGAGCAGAAGTAATTGAACCAGAATAATTTAAGACAGTATTAGCTCCTTCACCACAAATACTTATAGGCTCCTGTCCATCTGGGTGGATGAATGCTATCCGATCTAGTGTAATCACAATAGCGCGTTTGTCCTCTGTCCAAATACCTTGAACTCGCACCAGTCCAGGTTCAATGACTTCTATATCAAGTAAAATTAATTGTCCATCAATTGGATAGTTAGGTTCTTGAACCCGTAAACTAACAATTGCCCAGGTTTCTAGGAATTCTGTTGTTTCAGAAGCGGTGATGCGAATTTTACCCGGTCGTTGTTTGAAGCATACAATTTCCTCGTCGGTGTATCTCACATGGTTATCAACAACACGAACAACTTCTTTTCCAGACACAGTCGTGATTTTAAGATTGACTAAAAAGATATCACCATCAATAAGACGAAAACTTAGTTTATTAGATGGGGCAAGTTCAAAAACGGTCAAACCTGAATCACCGGTAACTGCAATACTTCCAAGCAATAGTTTGCTCGAAATACCAGGTTCTACATATAAGTGGGCTCGGTTTGTTGAAGTATGTTGAATTTTTTTCCATTGATAAAGTGTATCATCGTTTATCGCTAATGTACCATAGTGCAATGCATCATGACACGCGGGACAGATTGCAATCATATGCTTCTGATCACTCGTTTCATAGACAGCCCACTCTTTGATATGATGATAATGGGTTCTACGATTGGCGCAACCTGGATTCGCGCACTTCATCCCTGCTTCTCGAAGCAGTGCATCCTTTATTTGTTTTGATACAGTTTTTCTAAGTTTAGCCATGTATCTCTATTAAAATATGATATACAATTTATTTTATCAGATTTTGAATTTAACATATTTTGATTTATATTAAATATAGTTAACTTATATATCCCATTAATTGAAGTTATCATTTTATTGATAAAATCCCATATGTCTTTTACCATTCACGCCTATTTTCAATTTGAAGAAAAGTCATTCAGAATTCATTTTGCCAATCGAGCATTGAAACCCCCATTCTGCAGTTACCGGTATACCCGTATGAAATGTACCGCCCCTGTACACAGCGTTATTCCAGAATAATCCCCTGCAAGACCCACCCAGAGCCCCGCAGAAAACAACCCTGCCCTACCTCATCGAATCCCTGACAATCTGCGCCGTGCCCCCGGCATTGAACGCCTTTAAGAACACCAGTGTCTCGGCATACGCCAACGCAGTAATGGCCAGCTTCGTATCCTCGCCCACACCATAGATCCTGTCAAAGAACTGCTTGATAGCCATCTTGCTGAACTTGCCAAATACCTCATTGTCAGACTTACCCTTACCCTGCTCCCTGTAGTTCTCCAGCGTCCAGTTCCAGATATCACTGTACAGTTCAGGCTCATACACCTTGAACA
>DAOVSY010000443.1 GCA_030633365.1 Spirochaetaceae bacterium
ATTAAAATAATTGAAATTCCAGAAAATCTAAAAAAAATGCATCTAACATTTCCAGAGCCGCCTCATTCCGGCAAAAAGGTTCTTTCTCTAAAGGGGATAGGCAAGGCCTATGGAGAAAATAAAGTTTTATCAAATCTTGATTATGAAATTGAAAAAGGTGAAAGAATTGTCATTGCAGGAAAGAATGGCGCCGGAAAAACTACTCTTTTAAAAATTATTGCACAGGTTGATAATGATTTTACTGGAAGTATAAATTATGGAACTGGTGTCAAAATTGCTTATTTCTCACAGGAACAGGATACTTTAACAAATAACAGCAATACAATTATTGAAGAGATGGAAGAATCCACACCTACAGAGCTTATTCCAAAGCTTAGAGCTCTTTTGGGAGCATTCCTTTTTAGAAATGATGATATATTTAAGCCTCTTAGTGTATTAAGTGGTGGAGAAAAAAGCCGTCTTGCTCTGTTAAAGCTTTTACTTTTTCCTGTAAATTTACTTATTTTGGATGAACCTACAAATCATCTGGATATTCACTCCAAAGATATCTTACTGGATGCGCTTGAAGGATATTCAGGAACCTTATTGTTTGTATCCCACGACCGTTATTTTATAGAGAATCTTGCAAACAGAGTTCTTGAACTGGGCGAAAACGGACCCCAGGATTTTAAGGGTGATTATAAATATTATATGTGGAAAACTTCAAACCAGGAAGCTGAAGATAGTTCAGAAATTATTACAGAAAAAACTGATATCTCCAGAGGCAAACAGGATCATCAGGCTACAAAACAGATTAAAAGTACAATAAACAGGTTAAAAAAAGAAGAAAAGTCACTTTTGATTCGCCTTGAAGAGCTTGAATCCCAGCAAAAAGACATTGAGCATAAAATGGCGGATCCTGAAAATTATTCTGATGGGAAAAAGAGTAAGGCTTTAAAACTGGAACTTGAGAAGAATGAGAAGCTGCAGATGGAAACCAGTGAAAGGTGGGAAGAAGTTGAGATGGAACTGGATAAATTCACATAGCCACTGGTGTCATGGTATATACCTTGCTATATTGTGATGCTTTCCTCATATTATCTTTACAGAATCAATAACTCTTCCCCTTTTCCTACTGTATTGTTATATTTAATCATAAACAAATCGACAATCAGGATGGAAACAATTGAGTAAAACTATAATATCATGGAATGTTAACGGTATACGTGCAGCAGAAAAGAAGGGATTATATGAATGGCTTCAAACAGAAAGTCCGGATATTCTGTGTCTGCAGGAAACAAAGGCTCAGGAAGAACAGCTTACCGAAAAGTTTTTTAACCAGGAAGGATATACCCCCTACTTTATGAGTGCAGAAAAAAAAGGCTACAGCGGTGTTGCAGTTTACACAAAAACTAAACCTATTTCTGTTACAAATATGAAAGTAGAAGAGTTTGACAATGAAGGAAGAACCATAGTACTGGAATATAAAAATTTTACATTAATAAACTGTTATTTTCCAAACAGTCAATCTGAAGGGAAGCGACTAGATTATAAAACAGGATTTAATGAAGCTGTCCATAAATTATGTGATACTTTAGTAAAAGAAGGTAAAAATATTGTACTCTGTGGAGATTATAATGTTGCACACAAAGCAATTGACCTAACCCATCCAAAAGCTAATGTAAAAAACCCTGGATACCTGCCTGAAGAAAGAGAATGGATGGATGAATTTATTGACAGCGGCTATACAGATACTTTTAGAATGTTTAATACAGAACCGGAAAATTATTCATGGTGGTCTTACAGAACGAATGCAAGAGAAAAAAATGTAGGATGGAGAATTGATTATTTTTGTGTAAATGAAGGTTTTAAGAAAAAAGTAAAAAGTGCTGATATTCTTAAGGGTGTTATGGGCTCAGACCACTGCCCTGTGCAAGTTGTACTTAAATGAAATTAACAAAAAAAAATGCAAACCCACTTATAATTGTAGTCATTCTATGTACCATAGGTGGAAGTTTTGCATGGTTTATCCTTGAGGTTATCTTTGCATCTTTAGGTCTCCCCTTCTCTTTAAGCACAGGAAGAATTGGGTTCGACCTTGAAATTGTAGCATTCTACTTAAATGTAAATCCTGGAACTGTTCTTGGATTAGCTGGTGGTTTCTTTGTGTTTAAAGCTATTTAGTATGGATAATTTAGTTTTAGCATCCAATTCTCCCAGAAGAAAAGAGATACTGGAAAAATTTAATATCCCATTTTCTATTGAAACCTCGCCCTATGAGGAAATTTTTACAAATGAACAGCCTGAAATACAAGTATTGAATCTCTCAAAAGGTAAAATAAAGGCTCTTTTAGAAACTAATCCTAAATTTAACAGTTCTATAATACTTGGTGCGGATACATGTATTAATCTGGATGGGAAAATAATAGGAAAACCAAATGGCAGAACAGAAGCAGAAGAGCTTCTTAAGTCATTTTCAGGGAGAATACATCAGGTAGTTACAGGGTTAACACTTTACAATGGTAAAACCGGATTTTTTGTTCAGGAAAAGTCAATTACAGATGTTATTTTTGCAAAACTCAGAACAAAAGAAATAGAGTGGTATCTGGGAACCATGGAATGGGAGGGTGTTGCCGGCGGGTACAGAATTCAGGAGAAAGGTTCACTATTAATTAACTCTATTTCAGGATCCTGGTATAATGTAATGGGGTTGCCAATAAGGGTGTTTTATGGCATGGTAGCGTCTCAGGGACTAACCTTGTTTAGTACCTGAATAATATCTTCCATCGTAAGATGAGAATAAGAGAAGGAAGCAGCGTAAGCTGCTATGGGACAGAAAACCTATTCTTAGGATAATTCTGCCCAATTCAGAGGAGGAAAATTTGTCAGTAGTAGCAATGAAAAACCTACTGGAGTCAGGTGTACA
>DAOVSY010000181.1 GCA_030633365.1 Spirochaetaceae bacterium
CGCCATAATTGAGGTTCCAGTTATTCTCTTTGGCAGCTTCCCTCATTAACATAAAGCCCTGGGCATAGGAAACAATTTTTGATGCAAGCAGTGCCTGTTCAAGATCTGTAATTATTTCTTCAACATTACTTTGTAGTTTTATTTCAGGCCCTTTCATAAGTTTTGAAGCTTCCACCCTTTCATCTTTAAGAGCAGACAGACATCTGGAAAAAACAGCTTCCCCAATCAATGTTACAGGCATTCCCATATCCAGTGCACTTATACCAGTCCACTTCCCTGTTCCTTTCTGTCCGGCTGTGTCCAGTATCTTTTCAACAAGAGCAGATCCATCATCATCTTTAGTAGCCATTATATTTCTGGTAATTTCTATTAGATAGGAATCCAGGGGACCTTTATTCCATTTTTCAAATACTTTGTGCATTGCATCAGCATCCAGCCCAAGACCGGATTTCATTAAATGATAGGCTTCGGTAATAAGCTGCATATCACCATATTCAATTCCGTTATGGACCATTTTAACATAATGTCCTGCTCCGTTTTCACCTACCCATTCACAGCAGGGTTCCCCGGATTCTGTTTTTGCAGAAATATCCTGAAGAATATCTTTTACCAGAGGCCATGCTTTTTTTGAACCTCCAGGCATTATGGAAGGACCAATTCTTGCACCCTCCTCTCCACCGGAAACACCCGTACCAATAAATAGAAGCCCCTTTGCTTCAAGATCGGCTGTTCTTCTGTTTGTATCCGGAAAGTGTGAGTTCCCTCCATCAATTATAATATCCCCTTCCTCAAGAAGAGGAACAAGCTGATCAATAAATAAATCAACAACCTCTCCGGCTTTAACCATAAGCATTACCTTTCTGGGAACTTTTAAAGCTTCTACAAAAGAGGAAAGATTGTGTGCCCCTGTAATACTTTCTCTGCCATTAGCAGGTCCATTAAGAAAATCATCAACTTTCTTTGCTGTTCTGTTGTACACAGCAACTGAATAGCCATGATCGTTCATATTTAAAACTAAATTTTGCCCCATTACCGCAAGCCCTATAAGGCCAATATCTGATTTTTCCATATATTATGCTCCTTCTCCAAATCTATCTTTAAATGCCCATAATCCCAGGGCAGGATTTGATATATAGTATATCTCTTCTCCATTACTAAGGGTATTAAATCCATCTTTTAGTTTTTCAGGATTATATTTTTTTATCATCTCATCCAAAGATGCGTATTTAAAATTAACACTCTCTATTTCTTCTTTACTCAGTTGTCCGGGACAATATGTAATTGAAAATCTTCCCTCGGAACTTCCATGTATAAGGTGAGCAGCAGATCCAAGACTGTTCTGAAGTTCTTCGTTTTCCTTAACAGCTGCCAGAGTTGTATCTGTGCCAAAATACCCATACTTACGAATAAGCCTGTCTATCTCCGGATCTTCCCCAAATTCCTTTACACCTGGAGCAAGAACAATAAGTTCTCCTCCATCAGCAATAGCCATTCTTGTACGGTAAATACTTTTATTCCCAAGCCATGTGCTTCGAAACTCTTCAGGATCCAGATATACAACAACTTTTTTAAGGGGCTTATCAAGCATCTTAAAATTTACTTTTAATGATAATTCTGAAGCTTTTTGAAAACACTCATAATCATCGCCTATAAACAAACCCCTGGTAACTAGCTCTCCTTGATCATCCAGACCTACAACAGTTTGAACATAAATAATTGGGAGGTTACCGGCAAAGTTATCACTGGCATAGTTCAAAACCTTTCTGACGGGGGTATCCGCCCTGCCCATCATTCTTTCCATGCCATAAACTGCACCAATAAAATGACTTTTATTAATTCCTTCACTACCACCGGTCCCGATAAATATATTTTTATTATAGTTTGCCATACCAACAACTTCATGAGGTACAACCTGCCCAATGGAAAAAATCAGATCAAAATTGCCTTCAACAAGAAGAGAATTCACCTGTGCAGGCCAGTTAAAATCCAGCTTCCCCTCTGTAACTTCACTGATAAAAGCCCCAGGGACTGTACCAAGTGTTGTAAGATCTTTTTTCCATTTATGCTCTCTAAAAAGAGAATGGGGTACATGTAGAAACATTTTACTTATTTCTGATGATGTCATTGGTGTATGGGTTCCAAGAGCTGGAAGAATATCTGTAAGACGGTTTCCAAAATACTCATAGCTGTAGGATGTTAGAATCCCAGCTTTTGAATGAAACCGGGTAAAATCAGGGGGTATAGCCAGAACTTTATTAAGGTTGCCATTATTTTCCAGCTTCTTACATGCTTCAAAAAAACCTTTTTTAAGATCCTCATCTGTAAGAACTGAATTTAAGCCACCCTTTTCAAAATATAGCATATCTTACTCCTTAGGTTGCTGAGATCGTTCCTCATCACTTCGCTCTTCCGGTACGACTCATTGGCGAGCAGCAAACTTGTTTGCGACCAGCCTTTGGTTTCATCCTTATTATAAGTTCAAATACTTTTCAATTGTATTTTTAACAGCACCTTTCCCTGAAATAAGTTCCAGAAACATCCCTTCTACTTTTTCACCCAGTCCATATTCATAAAGATTTATTCCAAAGATATTGCTGTCAGATAATAAAGGTTTAATCTTATTACTGACAGAGCCTGTATCACCCAGACTTATTCCTTCCACATATTTTTTCAATTCATCAGCATTGGGATCCGGGCTTATTTCAAATCTATTACCAAGATCATCTATACTCATTAAATATCTAAGCCATCCTGCAAAAAATAAGGGGATAAAGGTTAGAAACGACAGATCCTTTTTACCTTCCCTAATATAGGCCTTTAAAGTTTCACCAAATCTTACAGATATCTTTTTAGATGTATCAGTTGCTATTCTTTGAGGTGTATCCGGAACAAAGGGGTTCGGGAAACGAACTTCGATAGTTTCCTTTATAAAATCCATTGCGTTAATAATTACCGGATCAACAACAACAGGCATCCCTTCTACATACCCAACTTTTTCTATGAAGGCTTTCAGATTTTTATCCTCCATTTCATCAGATATAGATTTGTATCCCAGGAGGCATCCAAAAACAGCCAGAACAGTATGTAGAGGATTTAAGCAGGTACAAACCTTCATCTTCTCTATTTTATCAATTGTATCTCTGTCGGCAAATAATACTCCAACATCTTCAAGTGGCGGTCTGCCATTTGGAAATGAATCCTCAATAGCTAAATATTGTGATTCTTCTGCATTTACAAAAGAAGCTACATAGGTATTTTTGCTCGTACATAAAATATCTGTATCTTCAAACCCGTCTTTCTGCAGCACTTTGACAACGGCCTCGGATGGACGGGGTGTAATCTTATCTATCATACTCCAGTTAAAGGAGATGCTGTTCTTGTTGTTTAAATACTCACTAAACCCCGAATCACAAAATCCTCTGCTTATCCAGGCATTAGCATACTCCATCACTGCTTCCTTAAGGAGGGTACCGTTATGGCTGACATTATCCAGGCTAAGCAGAGCCAGTGGGTATTTGCCTTTTATATATCTTTCATAGCAAAGCTTTGTTAGTATTCCAATAGTACTTTCCGGCTTTTTATTAAAGGTTTCGATATCTTTTTTTATCCAGGGAAAAAACTCTCCATTATTATCCCTGATTGCATATCCCTTTTCTGTTATTGTGAAAGTTGCAATTTGTAAAGACCTGGATGTAAAAATCTCCACCATCCTGTCATAATCTGATTTTGGGATTAAGCTTTCTACTACACTTGCTACCACTTCTTTCTCTATTTTCCCATCAGCTTTTAAAGTAACTGCCAGGGATAAGTTATCAAATTTTCTGTAAGCCTTTTCAATAATCTCTTCGTCAAAAGTTTCGCATACAATTATACCAGTATCAGCACGATTACTATCCAGAAGTCTCTGCTGAAGAACAGCTGTAAACGCTCTGAAAATGTTACCTGCACCAAAGTGTATCCAGGTTGGATTTTTTATTGTCCTCTTCTTTACTTCCTCTACATTGTAGGCAGGAAGCTTATAAGAACTTTTCTGCCAGGCATCATTATTTAATAAATCATTTAAGTTCAACTTCATTGTAATCTCCTTCCTCTTTTCAATTATAACATAACTTAAGTCTATTTATTCTGCTGCCATTGGGGCAATTCCGGTAAATGAACAAAAAACTCTTCTATTAGATTATCTTCATATTTTCCTGCATAAGTCCCAGCAAAAAATCTGCTCAGACCTTCTTTAAAAAGGCGTTCCCATGATTTTTCTTCATGTCCTGGGATTATCGGAAAATAAAGAGCATTATTATCTTTTGCAGCTTTTAAATCTCCTGGTGCATCCCCTATCATCAAAATCTTACTATCATCATATTTGCCACTGGCGGCATAATGAATATGTTCTGATTTTGTACCCATCTCCTGTCCGGCAATTACTTTCACATAAAAATCAAGTTCATGTTCCTTCCACTCTCTGCTCAATGCATCTTCCGGTGTTTGGGAAACTACAACAACATCTGCCATATCCTTAATTAATTCAAGGCTTTCTCTAACATAGGGGAATGGAGGAACATTTCTTACAATTTTCCTTACAACCTCATTAACATCAACAGACCAGCTGTAGACAAGAGTAAGTTCAGCATCCGGCGTGCTGTCAACTACATTTTTTAATGCAGGATTTCCCAGTTTGGATTCAACTTTTACCCACTTTTTAAGACTGTCCATTGATGGGATTAATTTATTCCTCCGGGAAACTTCTTCTCTTTCTCTTAATAGATCCATAGCTCGAATTAACGCAAGAAACCTGTTTGTACCTCTGGTTCCGGAATAAAGATTTACAAACTCCCAGGTTTCCCTGGCATACCTTGAAATTGACTGTAGATTAAAATGATTTATAAATGCAGGGCAGAAACACTCTTTATGCTTTACCTCCATTGTATCGAAAACACAACCATCAGAATCTATGCCAATAAAGAAGTTCTTTTCCGGTTCTAAATTCTTGAGAATTGCTGCAGGATTATTCATAATCAAACTTTCCTTTACTTTCAATTTACAAAAGTAATTGAAAGTGTAATTACAAATTCAGATCGAGTCAAGCACAGGAAAAGCTATATCCTTTCTATAATTAGAATATTGACAATATTTTTATTTGCTTATATTCTGTATTTCGTAAGGAAACGTAAGAATGAAACATATACCAAGGCATGAAGAGATTCTTAAAATTATAACCCGCTTAAGAACAATTTCTGTTCAGGATTTGACATCAAGACTCAAAGTTTCCGAAGTAACTATCCGAAAGGATCTAAACATACTCGAAGAAATGGGGTTTATTACAAGATCTCATGGC
The DNA here is from genome assembly GCA_030633365.1 of Spirochaetaceae bacterium. Next base: position 5,333 of record DAOVSY010000181.1, read on the forward strand.
GGTGCAGGGCTTGCTGAAGATGCAAATACCCTTAGAACCCTTAATATCAGAAAAAATATAAATATTGAAAAGAAAAAAGCTATTGCCGCAAGAGCCAGGTCTTTAATCAGAGAGGAAGATACAATTTACCTTGATTCAGGAAGCACCTGCAAATTCCTTGCAGAACAGATAAAGACTATGTCTATAAGAGTAATAACCAATTCACTGGATATAATGAATGTGCTTGCAGAGGAATCCAGTATATCACTGGTATCCCTTGGTGGTAATTACAGAAAAGAAGCAGGATCATTTCTGGGGCCATTACCAATAGAAACACTTAAAAATTTTCAGATCGAAACATCCTTCCTGGGATCTACAGGGATACTTTCCCGGGGAGTATTTACATCCCAGAATATACTCGAATCACAGCTTAAGCAGCAGGTACTTAGTGTATCGGGAAGAAGAGTTATTCTGGCCGACAGTACAAAACTTGGACATACAGCATTTTCTGTTTTTGCAAGAGCAGGGGATGTTGATATTCTTATTACTGATTCAGGATATAAAAATCCGGAAGATCTGACGGGAATAGGACTTGAAATAATTATTGCAGAATAAAGAGAGGTAAAAATGAAACCATTTTTAGATGAAAATTTTCTTCTTGCTACAAGTACTGCTGAGACTCTTTATCATGAGTATGCCAAAGAGATGCCAATTTTTGATTATCACTGCCATCTTCCACCATCAGAAATAGCAGAAAACAGAAAGTATGAAAACCTCTCACAGATATGGCTTAAAGGGGACCACTATAAATGGCGGGCAATGAGAACAAACGGCATGGATGAATCTACAATCACCGGAAATGCAAC
>DAOVSY010000211.1 GCA_030633365.1 Spirochaetaceae bacterium
AATGAGTTTGGAATGGAGATGCAGCCTACAGAGTTGTATGTAAATGTTGTGAAATGTCCTCTGGATAAAGCTGATTCTGTAGAGGATATTGAACAATATAATATTCCCGATGCCTATGCTCCAGGAAGATTTATAAAAGCAAAAAGAGATATAGAAAAATTTGGCAAGGACTATTTTGTAATAGGAGACTGTGAACTCTCAATTTTTGAACTTGCATGGCATTTAACAGGAATGGAAGAATATATGATAGCAATGGCAATGGAAGAGCCCTGGATCAAGCTGCTTAATGATAAAGTTGAAGCATGGACTTTAGGTCTTGCAAAACAGTTAGTTGAGCTAGGTGTTGATGCAATATGGTTTGGTGAGGATTTAGGATCTCAAACTTCTATGTTAATAAGTCCGGATATGTGGCGCAGAGATTTCAAACCCCGATATGAACGAATGATAAAGGAACTTAAAGCAATTAATCCGGATGTAATTATTATTATGCATTCAGATGGTGCAGTTGCTCCTCTTATAGATGATTTTATTGCAATGGGTATTGAAGTATACAACCCTGTACAGCCTAATGTTCCAGGTTCTGATCCAAAGGAGCTAATGGATAAATATGGAGGCAGAATAAACTTTTTTGGTGGTATAGATCAGCAGGATCTTCTCCCTTCCGGGGATTTAGGGGCTCTTAAAAAAGAGATAGAAGAGAGAGCTGAGGTAATGGCAAAAGACGGCGGTTATCTAATGGCTCCAGCTCATATTATTCAGGCAGATGTAAGTATGGATATGGTTGAAGCTATGATTGAAAATATCAAAGGGCTTGCAATATGAGAGTTGTATTTAAAATGAAACTTAAACCTGGTTTTAAAGAAGAGTATAAAAAGCGTCATGATGAACTATGGCCGGAACTGAAAACCCTGCTTAAGGAGCAGGGAGTTTCCAATTATTCAATATTTTTTGATGAGGAAACGAATATTTTATTTGGTGTTCAGGAACAGGAAGGGGATAGTTCTTCCCAGGATCTGGGCAGTTTAGAGATAGTACAAAAATGGTGGGCTTATATGGCGGATATTATGGAGACAAATCCGGATAATTCTCCTGTAACTATTTCTATGGAAGAAGTTTTTTATATGGAGTGAAAATGAAAATAAAAGAACAATATAATAATGCGAAAGAAAGATATGCAGAACTGGGAATAGATACAGATAAGGCTCTTGAAAGATTAAAAGGTATATCATTGTCCATCCATTGCTGGCAGACCGATGATGTTGGGGGTTTTGAATCACCGGATTCAGAATTGTCAGGTGGAGGTATTCAGGTTACTGGAAATTATCCGGGGAAGTCAGGAAGCATTGAAGAGATGAGAGCGGATCTTGATAAAGCTTATTCACTCTTGCCCGGGAAACATCGATTAAATCTTCATGCTATCTATGGCGAATTTGATGGAAAGAAAATTGACAGAGATGCAGTTGAACCGGAACATTTTACAGGGTGGATGAACTGGGCCGGGGAGAGGAATATTAAGCTTGATTTTAATGGGAGCTTTTTCTCTCATCCAAAAGCTTCATCAGGGTTTACACTCTCCAGCCCGGATAAAGGTATTCGGGATTTCTGGATAGAGCATGGTAAAAAGAGCAGAAAAATTGCAGCTGCTTTGGGACGAGCACAAAATGATCCCTCTATTCTGAATACCTGGATTCCGGATGGTATGAAGGATCTGCCTGTAAACAGATTAAAATACCGTTCAATATTAAAAGATTCTCTGGATGAAATGTATCGGGAGAAAATTTCTTCAAAAGAGATGAAAGATGCTATTGAGACAAAGCTTTTTGGAATAGGAAGTGAATCTTTTGTTGTAGGTTCTCATGAGTTTTATATGGGCTATGCTGCAAGAAATAATAAAATAGTTACTCTCGACCTTGGGCATTTTCATCCCACAGAACTTATTGCAGATAAACTATCTTCTTTATATCTCTTTTTTGATGAACTGCTTCTACATGTAAGCAGACCCGTTCGTTGGGATAGTGATCATGTAGTTATTCTTAATGATGATATTCGTTATCTTACAGAAGAGATTATTAGATGTGATAAACTTGATAAAACCCATATTGGCCTGGACTTTTTTGATGGAACTATGAACAGGGTTGGTGCATATGCTGTCGGTGCCAGAGCGACATTAAAAGGTTTGCTTCTTGGTCTTCTGGAACCTCAAAGTTTACTGGGTAGGTATGATGAAGAAGGGAATGCTTTTGCACGGCTTGCACTAATAGAGGAATTAAAGATGCTGCCTGTTGGAGATATCTGGAACTACTACTGTGAGACTTCCGGTGTACCAACGGATAAATATCTTATAGATGATGTTATGAAATATGAGAAAGATGTTCTTTCCAGGAGAGGATGATGGGAAACAATATACCAGAAGAAAATTTGAAAGAACTTATTTCTCTTTCCCACAAGTATGGAGCTGATCCTGACTATGTTCTTGCAGGAGGAGGTAATACTTCCTGGAAGTCAAATGAGATCATGGCAGTAAAGGCTTCCGGCACAGAACTTGGAACTATTACAGAAGATGGTTTTGTATCCCTCAGTATGGATAAACTAAGAACTATACGTGTAACAAAGTATCCTGATAACAGAGAGGAAAGGGAAGAACGTGCCCTGGAAGATTTAATGAATTCTCGTCTTTCTGGTCAAAAAGGGCGACCAAGTGTAGAATCTTTGCTCCATGCAATTATCCCGGACAAGTATGTAGTTCATACTCATCCTGCTATTGTTAATGGGCTTACTTGTTCACTTGCCGGAAAAGAAAAGGCAGAAAAACTTTTTCCTGATAACTGCATATGGATACCACTTGTTGATCCTGGGTATATTCTTGCAAAAACTATAGATGATGTGATGGCTGTTTGGATGGAAAATCATAATGGGAACCTTCCGGATTATATATTTTTAGCAAATCATGGTGTTTTTCTATGGGGTAATGATTCAGATGAGGTTGATCGAAAGTATACAGATCTATTTTCTACCCTCAAAGAAGTTTGTGGAGATACTAAGGCAGTTATAACAGATAGTCAGGAAATAGTATCAGAAAAATTTCTTCAAAAGATAGGGGCTTTTGCTGGTTCAAAAGGTGAAGCCTTATTTACAACTGGTGAAGAGATCAGATCTGTACTAGCATCCAGAGAAACAATTGTTAATCTGCAGCAGTCCCTGTCTCCCGATCATATTGTTTATATGGGGCATACAGCTCTGGTGTATGAATATTTGTCTGAAGATCAGTTGCTTGCTTCTATAGATAAAGATTATAAAGAATTTTCTAATAAATGGGGAAAGGAACCAAAGTCCATTTTAATTCTGGGAAAGGGATTTATCTCAATGGGTAACAGTAAAAAGGGTTCGGAAACAGCTCGGTTGCTAATGCTGGATGCAATAAGGGTTATTCGTATTTCTAAGTCTGTTGGAGGACCGAAGTTCATGTCTGATGAAAAAGTAAACTTTATCAATACCTGGGAAGTTGAGAAGTACAGGGCTAAGTTGTCGGAAAATGGATAGAGTCTTTTAATTATTCTATTCTTATTTCATTACTTATTATGATAGGATATTAAGTTATGAAAGAAACTGAACTATCTGAACCCTTAAGCATGTGGCTGGAAAAGCAGGGATATGATGTTTCCTGTGAAGTAAAAAACTGTGATATTGTTGCCAGAAAAGAAGATGAACTTGTCATTATTGAATTAAAAACAAGGTTTTCTCTCGATCTGGTGTATCAGGCTGTAAACAGAAAAAATCTAACAGAATCAGTTTATGTTGCAGTTCCGGTTTTTCCAGGGAAAAGAACTATTCCTAAATTAAAGGAAGTTAAAAGATTATTATTCCGACTGGAAGTTGGGTTAATACTGGTTAGATTTTTAAAAACAAAAACCAGGGTGGAAATTATCTCCCATCCTGGTAAATACAATCCAAGAAGAGCATCAAAAAGACGTAATGATATAATCAGAGAAATTGATGGAAGGTATTCAGAGTTTAACAAGGCCGGCAGTGCCACTAAGGATCAACGGGTTAGTGCCTATAAGCAACAGGCATTGGTTTGTGCATGGTTACTGGATAGACATGGAAAGATGTCTCCGAAATCCATTAAAAATTCTGGAGGAGGGCTAAAAACTCAACAGATACTTTCCGGTAATATTTATGGATGGTTTGATAAAATCAGCAGGGGAATATACGCATTGAACCCTGCAGGCAAAGAGGCATTAAATATTTATAAAGATATATTAAATGAGATAATTTTAAAAATAGAATAATATTTTACCAATTGATATATGACTATAATCTTATTTAATATTTTACAACTTACTTAAAAAAATCTTAAAATACCCTTCGAAACCATCAATATTAACCGGTTCAATTTTTCTGGAATCAATATTTACAAACTCTTTAAGATTATTATTTTCTTTCCCCTCATAAGCTCCTTTTCCAAGGAGTGCTGCTCCAAATGAAGTTGCTTCAGTAATATTGGTAATATATACAGGATTATTCGGAAAAATAGATGCAACTAATTTTATGTAACTCTTGTTATGCCTAAATCCTCCCTCAATATATATTGGAGAACCCAACGGAGCATTAACCCTTTCTATTGAAACTTTTGTTTGCAAAACAAGGGATAGAACAAGTATATGGTATGCTTTTTCATAACCCTTAAAGAATTCAGGTGTATTTGTGCCTTCCTGTACTTCGGAGAGTTTAATTATCTTGTTATTTTCAACTATTCTTGGATCGGAATCCGGAAATTGTCCTGCTCCTTTTACAACTCCAGGGAGAATAAAGTTACTGCTTTCATGTAATATTTGCTCTGTCAATTTTAAATCAAATTTCGGATAATCATCTCTGTTATGTAGTTTTTTTAGAATATCTGTATAGGTTTCAAATTCAAGGCCTCCCATAAAGATTGCTGTCTTTACAAGTCCTCTGTTGGCAGAAATATTATAAAAAACCATTTTGCCAAGTTCTTCTTTAGTAAACGAAAGTTCTTTAGTTGGGTGCATTACTACACACCATGTCCCTGTGGAGTTTAGAATGAAATTTTCTTCTCCATTTATCAGATAAGGCAGAAGTGATGAATTGGAGTCGTGTATTCCTGTTGTTACAATTGTATTCGGATCGAGGTTTGTCTGTTCAACAATATTTTTGGATATTTTACCAAGAATATCTCCTGGTTTATTAATATTTTCCGGAAGTTTGGAAAGTATACCCAGCTTTTCTGCCACATCAGACCATCGCCATTCTTTAAAATCCCAAAGATAACTATGACATCCTGCATAGGTAAAATCTGCAGAACTTATTCCTGTTAGTTTATAACTAAAATATTGGGGATAGAGTAGTATTTTATCAGTTTTTTCAAAATCCCTTGGGAACTTTGTTTTAAGAAAATACAAGAGCTTTGCATAATTTATTAAGGGCTTTACTTCTGTAGTAGCTGTTTGTACCTGAAGCTCTTCTCTTGTTCCTGCAATATTA
>DAOVSY010000288.1 GCA_030633365.1 Spirochaetaceae bacterium
ACATTGTTTTGTGAGGTTTTTATGGAGAATAAGCGTTACTATAAGCGAATAAATTTTCATGTAGAGGCAGATGCTAAAATAGATAATATTATGAATTCGGGTGAATTGTATGATATTGCTTTAAAGGGTGCCCTTATAAAAATGAATAAAAAATTGTACCCATCTCTGGGGAAAACATGTCATGTTATGCTCAAACTGCCAAATTCAATTATTACCCTGGAATTTGAAGCAAAAATTGTTCATCAAAAAGATAATTTTTTAGGATTTAAATTTGAAGGTGCTGATGTAGATTCTATAACACATCTAAGAAGATTACTGGTACTTAATACAGGAGATGAAGAGGGTATTGATAGAGAGCTATTGTCATGGCTTAATGAAAAATAACCTTACTCAGGAATTTGTGTTCAGGTCTGTTCAAAGATCTAATGGACGAACAATAATATAATCATTTTCATCCATTCCCTCATGGCAGCCAATACAACCTCCTGGTGTTCCTTCAGCAAGAACCTCACCTTCAGGCGTATACTTTGCCCAAAACCAATCACCCGCATCAGGATTATAGTTTTTAACTTTTACCATAACTGTAATTGCATCTAAAGATTTTTCTGAATTCAAATTTTCTTTAACAATTATGGAACCTTCCGGAAGGATCATATCTTTGGAAGGGAGATCCTCAACTAATACCTTATTTATAAATATCCTATGATAGGTACCATGAGGTGATTGTCCCGGCTGTATACCTTCATGATCCGGCCAGAATGAATAAGTTTCATAATTAGCTTCTTCTGTTATCCTCTTCCACAATATATCCCCTTTTATTTCAGATACTTTTATAGGAGTAGTGGATTGTTCTACAGGTTTTGAGCATGCACTTATTATTATTATCATTATAAAAATAATTATTTTTTTCATATTTTACTTACTCCAATTACTCACTATATTGATGGTATTTTGATAGTAAATCTGGTTCCTTTACCTTGAGTGGTAGCAATTGAAATTGATCCGTTCAATGTTTTTATTACATCTGAGACCACATCCAACCCTACTCCTCTCCCGGAAAGAGAACTTACTTCAGCTCTTGTACTAAAACTGGAAGAAAACAGAAGTTCTGCCAACTCAAGGTTTGAAATATCAGAATCACCAATTAACCCTCTCTCTTTTGCACTTTTCCGTACAGAATTGAAATCAATACCCCGTCCATCATCTGCAACAAATATATTAAACTGCTTACCATCAAGAAGTCCAATTTCCAGTTTTATACTTGCAGTTTTATCTTTTCCAGCTGTAAGACGTTCAAAACTATCTTCTATTCCATGATCAAGAGAATTTCTAATTAGATGTATAATCGGATCTCTCATTTCCCTTAAAAAAGGAAAATCCTGTATATTTGTTCTGGTTACAAGAGTTACATCCTTTTCCAGCTCTTTTGCAATTTCGTTCACCATATTTTTCAAAGTCTCAAAAAATTGTTCAATTTTTGAACTGCTTCCAAAACCAGATAATTTACCAAAACTACTAAATCTTTTGGTTATATCCTTTATTCTTTCCAACTCAATACTCAATCCTTCAAAATGCTGACTAATTATTTCCTGATTTTTAACATTAGATCCACTATCACCAAAATCAATTATAAGGCTTTCAGTTTCATGAACCTTATCTGCTATCAATTTTAAATCCATATACCTTGCAGATCCTTTAAGAGAGTGTAAATTCCTTAAAATCCCGGCAAGTGATTCAGGAACATTAATTGAATTCAGATCAGACATAGATTCAGTTATATAATTTTCTGCATCCTGGACAAATTCAAGAAAAGAATCTGGGCCAGCTTTAAGTATTACAGCAATCTGTTCAAGTTCACTCTGGCTTTTTTTCCTGGCCTCTTCCAACTCCTGTTCAATATTAATTATTTCTGTTCTGTCCTCAAAAATAACCATTACATTTTCGACTTTTTCATTATTAAAAATACGTTGAAAATGAGCGTCTATAATAATTTCAGATCTGCTACCTTCAGAATCAGTTAAATGAATTTTTTTATTATACAAGGGGTTTATGCTTAATATCATCTCCATATCTGTTTTTATTTTTTCAAAAACCATTTTTACAAAATCATCAAGCTCTTTTCGTTCTTCCTCAAAAGAATTTGCATCAGGATATATAAATTCAGAAAGTTTTAAACCTGTTATTTCTTCCTGATTAAAAAGAACTGTTACAAACCTTGAATATTGTTTTGATATTGTCAAATCCTGATTTAGTAAAAGAAGACCTTCATTTATATTATCAAGGTACTTTTTATTTTCCCTGTTTCTGGTTTCAATCTCTCTATTTTCAAGTTCAAGTTCTCTCTTTTCCTTTAAACCTGAAATCATCTCATTTAACTTGGCTCCAAGCAGTCCAAGCTCATCATTGGATTTAATATCGGTTTTTACATCTAAATTACCATCACCAACTATTGATACTACTCTCCCAAGAGATATTACTGGTTTTACTACAATTCTCTGCATTATCCAGATAAGAATGAATGCTATAACTGTACCTGTTATTAAAAAAAATATTGTTAAAATATTTCTGGAACTATTAATTTCATTAAAAATTTCTTCTACAGACACCTTGTAATGAGCGACACCTCTAACAAAAGATTCTGTTCCATGACAGGATCTGCATTCCGGAAGATTCAAAATTGGAAAAAAGTATTCAATTTCCCTGGAACTCAATAATTCAACATATCTGGGGGTATTAGATTCAAGAACCTTTTGAAAATTAGGATCATCAATAATTTTAAATTCAGATCTGGGTGTTTCACTAAAAAGGATACTGTCCTGAAAGTTATTAACTGCTTCCACAGTAGAATAATCATTAAATGCAACAGTTCCATCAGATCGATAAATTTCTATCTCCTCAAATTCCTGCATTGCTTTTAGATCTGACATAGTTTTATTAGCTATGGGAGCTTCACCGCTAAGCATTATATTTCTTATAACAGTATTAAGAATGCTATTATTTACAGTTAAATTATTTCTCATAGCAGAAAGAAGGCTTCTCTGCTGATTGGATACTGTTATAAATATTGAGATAGATACAGTTGCTACAAGAACAAGAATAATTGTAATTACAACTTTGAATCGAATTGAAAACAGCTTCATTCTCCATCCCTAAGGGAAACATTAAGAGTAAAATCTCCGGCAGAAGTAGTAAATGGTACAGATATAACAGGAACCTGTTCCGGCCAGTGAATTCTATAATCATTTCCTGTAATAACACCAGGCAGGGAAATAACAATTTTAAAATCCAGTAGATCTTTTTTGGCATTACCGGCAATTATATTTATTAATTCACCAACACCATCAAGGACATCACTACCAAGAGCCTGATAAGGATGCCCTGCAAATTTCGATATAATATTAATAGCAGTATCTCTTGAAAAACTAAGTACTACAGATCCTGTAGTTTCTCCTGCAAGCCCAATAATTCCTGAAACTTCATTTAAAGCCTGAGGATCTTCTAAAACATAAGGTGTTCCACTTTCCACTTCAAGGCCTAAATAATCTTTAAACAGATTCATTGATGCAACAATAAACGGGTTTATATATTTTGCTTTCATTTAATATACCTGCTTATTTTTTCCCATAAAATATCACCTTTAATTGGTTTAACTACATAATTTGTAACACCTGCAGATATTGCTTCTACAACATTATATTTAGCAGCTTCTGATGTAATCATAATTATTGGAGTATCTTCATATTTTTCTAAAGAGCGAATAATTTGAACAAATTTTAAACCATCAAGTTTAGGCATATTCCAATCAAGTAAAAATAAACCAATATTCTCTTTCTCAGCAATTTTTACTGCAATTTCACCATTTTCAGCTTCAAATATTTTAGATTCTTCAACTTTATTTTCAAGTAAAATATTTTTATGGATTCTACGCATTACACCAGAATCATCAACAATAAGAAAATTCATTTTTTTCTCCTTTATATATAGTCAGATAGTTTTATATTAAAGTCAAGTAATTTACTTTTTAACTAATGTATAAAATAAATATGTTGAATAATAATTAACTTAGTAATACTATTATATAACAATTCAGAGAGCTGATTCTTCTTGGTTTAACCACTAATTCAATTTAATAAAGAGGTAAAAAGCGTGGGCATTGCAACTATTGAGGAACTGGTAAGAGCCAGTGCACTTCTAACAACCGATCAAAGCCGTACTTCCCTAATTTCAATTTTGGTAGAGCAGGCACAGGATATTAGCAAATCTGAAATAGGTGCCCTCTATGCCTATCCCGTAAATAATTTAAAACAAGATACCCTAAAATTAGTACATCAAAGAGGAAAATATGATATACCCCCATCTTTTTCTTTTAAATCGGATCTAATTAAATTTATGGAAGATTGTGGTGAAGCTTTAATTGTTCATAGTAAAGAAAATAAATTTTTTCAGCAAAGCCTTTTAACTGAGGATATGA
>DAOVSY010000259.1 GCA_030633365.1 Spirochaetaceae bacterium
ATCATGGACACCAGGCTTCTTTTTACTACAATACTTTTGATGATTTAATGAGTCTGGCTTTAAAATTTATAGCTGTGCCATTACGAATAAAGAGTTATTCTGTAGCTCATAATAATATGAAAAAGTCCCACATTGAAAAAATGGCTTATGATTTTGCAAAAAGTAAGCAAATGATATCAATTATAGGGCATACTCATCGTCCCCTTTTTGAATCTTTTTCAAAACTTGATACTTTAAAATTCAGAATAGAATCCCTCTTGAGGGATTATCAATCTGCGGGTAAAAAAAATAAAGCTCAGTTGGAAGATGAAATAATAAAATGTAAAAATGAGATTAAAAAACATGCAAAAAAGCGTGGGAAAGAGCATTCCATAAGTTCTCTGTACAGTGAAGATATAATTATTCCATGTGTTTTTAATTCCGGAAGTGTAATTGGAAAAAGGGGGATGACTTCAATTGAAATTACAGAAGGGAATATTTATCTTATTCACTGGTATGGTTCAGATATTGATAAAAAATATATTAAAAATGATATTGATTATTTAATGAAACTTGAAGGAACAGATTATACCAGACATATTCTTAAACATGACTCTCTGGACTACATCTTTACACGAATACGACTACTTTCCTGATTTAGAAAATCAGTAAAGAATGAAAAATGAATAACTAAAAATGAAAAATTAGTTGTGTATCTTTATATGTTATAAAAAAGAGGTACTAACAGTGGTACAAGTAATGACAGTATAATTCCATGACCCAATGCCAATGAAACATATTCTGTTCCACATGATCGCTCAATAAGCGGCAAAGTTACATCCATACTTGTTGCTCCTGCTATACCAATGGATACAAGAGAAAACCGTGTTCGTCCCAGGAGGGGAATTGCAATAAGAGCAATTGTTTCTCTGAATAAATTAATCATAAAGCCTGCAGAACCCAGTACAGGATTACCCATATCTGAAATTAAAACACCAGATAAAGTATACCAGCCAAACCCAGCTGCCAGAGAAAGAGACTCTCCTGGTGTAAGATTAAAAAAGCCCCCAATAGCCAATCCTCCAAGTAAAGATCCTATTGCTGTGCTTAAGGGCAGGAGGAATAGAGAGACGCGATAAATCGCGTCTTTACTTCTACCTTTTGTTTCTTTCTTATTTGTAATAATCTGTATCCCGATCAGAAAAAGAAGTAAGTAAAGCAGCCATGTTGTTATACTGCTGTTAACTGATTTTAGTATCGGAACAAACAATCCGGAAATAATCCCTGCTATCATTATGGAAAGCAGATAAACAGGTTCTTTAAGATGGTGTATAAGATGGATTTTTTCTTTGTGGGGCTTTGGTCTGTGAATAATTTTTCTGAAAAGAAAAAGTGTAAACATAACAATTATAGATGTTCCAATAACAGTTGCAACTGCAAAGGATAAAGAAATTAGCCCAATCTCCACAAGTTTCTGACCAATATTTTCAATTACCCCAATACGAACACCCATAAAAAACAGCATTACAGAAAGGGTAAGAAGAACAATTCGATCCAGTAGAGGAGCACGGCCGTACGTCTTTACTGGTAATTGTAAAAACCCTGATTTCCCAAGTGCAATTCCCATAAGGAGAAAGAAGAAGATAGGGATTAGGGTTGTTAGTGTTTGCATGTAGGATTTTATATCAGGTCAATGTTTTGTTTGCAAGAGGGTCTGGATATTATGTAGAGACGCCCAATTTGGGCGTCTTTATTGAAGCAGCAGACCTTTTTTTACAATACTAGCATGTAAAAAGAAAGGAGAACAAAATGTCATTATACAAAAATCGTTATCGAATCGAATCTGCCAGGTTGGGGAATTGGGATTATTCATCAAATGGGTATTATTTTATTACAATATGTACAAAAAACAGGAAACATTTGCTTGGGGAAATTAAGAATGGAAAAATGAATTTGTCTGATATTGGTAAAATTGCATACCAATATTGGCAGGATATCCCAATCCATTTTTTATTTATTAGATTGGAAAATTTCATTATTATGCCAAATCATATGCATGGGATAATAACAATTGGTAATCAGAATGTAGAAACGCCCAATTTTGGGATCTCTACGATAAGAACGAATAAAAATGCAAAAAACAAATATTGGAATCCTGGAAATTTGGGTGTAATTGTTAATCAATATAAACGAAAATGTACAATTGAAGCACGAAAAATTGATCCTTATTTCGGGTGGCTTCCCCGTTATCATGATCATATCATCCGAAACAATGGGGAATTAATCAGAATACGTGAATACATACAAAATAATCCTTTTAATTGGAAAGAAGATAATCTTTATACAGGATCACAATTGTAAAGACGCCCCAGTAAAGACGCCCAAATTGGGCGTCTCTACGCGTTGATAGATACACATCCTATTGAATCGAACCCTGTCCCTTTGCTATACTCTCCCCATGATAATAATACCTGCAATTGATCTCCTTGATGGTTCCTGTGTGCGACTGTTAAAGGGTAATTACAATGAATCTACAATATACTCTTCTGACCCTGTAGAAATGGCAAAAAAACTGGTTGGTGCAGGTTGTGAAAGACTGCATATTGTGGATCTGGATGCTGCCAGGGGTAGGGGAAAGAATAATCGGGATATTATACGGAAAATAAGAGATAATATTGATGTTGTTATTGAATCTGGCGGTGGGATACGAACAGATGTAGATGTTAAGGAACTTCTGGATATAGGAATTGATAGATTAATTCTTGGTACTGTTTTTGCTAAAAATCCTGAAATTGCAGGGGAATGGACATCGAAATATGGAAATCATTTTATTGCAGGTATAGATGCTTTGAAAGGGGAAGTAAAAATATCCGGATGGGAAGAAGGTTCTTCAATGAAGGATACTGATCTTGCAAAACAAGCAGCTAAAAATGGGATTATTAGCATTATTTATACAAATATAGACAAAGATGGAACTTTGGAAGGTCCGGATATAACAAACAGTGTTAGGATAGCAGAAGTTTCAAAACTTCCTGTTATAGTTTCCGGTGGAATAAGCAGTGATAATGATTTCAAGGTTATTGCAAATTTGAATCATCCTGGTATTGCCGGAGTTATAACTGGCAAAGCTGTATATGAAAACAGGATTAATCTTCAATTAGCAATTGAAGAAAATCAGAAACCTTATGAATATGGAGGAAAATGGTAATGGAATTAGTTCATAAAATACTGCCTTTAGTAATTAAAGACAGACAGGGACAGATTCTCGAAGTATCACTTTCTAATGAGAAGGGTTTTAAAAAGAGTCTTGAAAGAGGGCAGCTTTGGCATTTACATAAGGAAACAGGAAGGCTTCTTCCTTATTCAGAGGAATCTATGTTAAATATTTCAGAACATACATCCTGGTATGAGGCAATCCTGAGTATTGGAAAAGAACATAGTCCCTTACATGACCAGGGAGATCTTTTTAAGACCGAAGAAGATGATATAAAAATTAATGGAAATAAAGGTATTCTTGAACTTCTTCAGGAAGTGCTGCTTAAAAGAAAGAGGGATCTGCCTGAAGGTTCCTATACAACACATCTTTTCCAGTCCGGAGCTGAAAAAATAAGAAAGAAAACCGGTGAAGAAGCAATTGAACTTATACTTGCTTCCAGTAGAAGCGAAATTATCTATGAATCAGCTGACCTTGTTTATCATATGCTTGTTCTGCTTCTATCTGAAGATATTTCCATAGAGGAAGTTCTTGCAGAATTGGGGAAAAGGGCGGCCCAGGGGTGAGAAAACCATATCTTGAACGTTTAAAAGATGGTGTTCTTCTTTTTGACGGAGCCATGGGTACAATGATTTATGATTCCGGAGTATTTATTAATCAATGTTTTGAAAATGTTAATCTAACATCTCCGGAAACTATATTAAATATTCATAGAAAAATGGCAGAAGCCGGTGCCCAGGTTTTAACAACAAATTCATTTGGAGCTAATTCTTTTAAACTTGGCAGCTATGATCTGGAAGAAAAAACTGCAGAGATAAATTTACGTTCTGTGGAGCTTGCAAAAGAAATTGCCGGAGATAAACTGTATGTAGCAGGTTCTATAGGGCCTACATCTGTTCGAATGGAGCCAATTGGCCATACTCCCAGGGAAGTTGTAGCAGAATCATTCAGGGTGCAAATAGAAGCTCTTATTAAAGGCGGAGTAGATCTTCTTTTATTTGAAACTTTTCGGAATATGGATGAACTTATTTTGGCAGCTAAAACAGCTAAATCTGTAAATCCTGATATTCCTGTTCAGGCACAGATTAGTTTAAGACATGAAGTAACTGATATATATAAAGGAACTTATTATAATCTTTTCAGACAACTTGATGATGAAGAATCTATTGATGTAGTTGGAATGAACTGTTCAACAGGTCCGGCTGATATGCTTGATATTCTTAATGAAATACAGGGGAAAATATCTAAACCATTTTCAATCATGCCTAATGCAGGGTTTCCCAGAGATATTGATGGCCGGCAGATGTATCTGGCTTCTCCGGAGTATTTTGCTGAGTATTCACTAAAATTTCTGGATGCAGGAGTTTCTGTTATTGGTGGATGCTGTGGTACAACCCAGGAGCATATTAAAAAGATGGGAGACGCGTTTCTTTCTCTGGATAAGGGAAGAAGACAGCAGATTGATATTAAACAAGAGGAAGATTCTTCAGTAGAACCGGTTAAACTGGGTGACAGATCCTCTTTGGGAAGAGCTCTTTTAAATGGAGAATGGATTAATGCTGTGGAATTGGTTCCTCCTGTGGGAACGGATTTAACTGGAGTTATCAATAAGTCAGAAAAACTTATAAATCATAATGTTAATGTTATAAATATACCTGATGGCCCAAGAGCATCCTCCAGAATTTCTGCTTTTCTTACTGCAGTTGAAATATTTCGAAGTACCG
>DAOVSY010000122.1 GCA_030633365.1 Spirochaetaceae bacterium
TTTTGTAGTTATATACTACCTTGTTGCAGCCTACTTTCTACTTTTTTTTGTACGTAGAATGGAAGAAAAAGAAAATCTCTTTTTTGCACTTTTTTCTCTAGCGATGGGAACATATTTTGCACTTAGATCCCAGGGAAAATATTTAATTAATGCTGATTTTTTTACATTAAAAAAAATTGAATACCTTGTGCTTGCAATTCTTGTCCCCTTATTAGTAGAATTTTTAATAAGGTTTTTTAAGAAAAAACATACAATCTTACATTATATATATTTCGGAATATCTATAGTTAATTTTTCTATTTTTCTGTTTACAAACAGTTATATTTTTTGGGACACATATAATCAGTATGTTCAGCTGCCAATATGGGCTCTGGGAATTACTTTAAGTTTTATTATTCTAATATCCAATTTCAAACAGGAAAGGGATGCAAAACTAATATTCTATTCTATTGTTATCCTTCTCATAACTATGGTAAATGATATTTTACAGAACATGGGTATATATCAGTTTATATGGCTTACCTCCTACGGCTTTTTATTTTTAGTCATAGCAATTGCAGTTATTCTTAGTAATAGATTTGTTAGATTAAATAAAGAGGTTGAAGATCTAAATATTAATTTAGAAAATCGTGTTACAAAAAGAACAGAAGAACTAAATAATACCGTTATGGATCTGGAAAGTGCTAAATCAGAAACTGATAACCTTTTAAAAAATGTGCAGGAAGGAATATTTGTTCTGGATCATGATTTAAATATTGGAGATCATCATTCAAACATGCTAACTACAATCTTTGGTAATAATAATCTTGGAGGTGTCAATTTTGTTGACTTTCTTTCAGAATTTATTGATCAAAAAACTGCTGAGCAAACAAACGATTTTTTAGAAATAGCATTGAATAAAAAATTAGCAGAAAAACGATTAAATAAGCTTAACCCTATTGATGAAATAAAAATACCTTTCACCATCGATGATAAATTGGTTGAAAAATACCTTCGATTTAAGTTTAATAGAATTGGGGAAAAAGGGAATTATTCACACCTCCTTGGAACAGTGGAAGATATAACCGAAGAGAAATTACTTAAAAAGAAAATTATAGAATCAGAGAAACAAGCACAAAACGAAATGCAGATGCTTCTGGGAATTCTACACTTAAATCCTAATATAGTGAGGAATTTCCTGGAAGAAGTAGAAAAAGATATTGCTGTGATGGAAAAGGAACTGGAATCTGACAGTTTTACAAAGGATTTACAGAAAATTTTAAATTCTGTTTTTCGTTCTGTACATTCAATAAAAGGAAGTGCAAGTGTACTCGGCCTTGAAATGTTTACACAAAAAGCTCATCAATTTGAAGAACAAATTAATTTTCTTTTGAAAAAAGAAGATCTTATTGCCCTTGATCTTTTGGATCTGCTCTATTCAATAGTAGGAATAAAGAAAGCACTCGATCAGGTTACAAATCTTATGGGAAGATTAACAGGATTTCATAAAGAATTTGGATCGAAAAATAAAGAGTTGAATGACAGTGATCTGATTATTAAAGCTGTCACAGAACTTACTGCCAGAGTATCTGAACGGGAATCAAAATCTGTTGAGACTATTTTTGAGAATTTTTCTATTCCTGATAATAGTAAATTAGATGTCTCTATAATTAAAAAGATAATTGTACAGCTTGTTAAAAATGCAGTTACTCATGGAATTGAATCTCCTACAGAGAGAGATGCTTCAGGTAAAAACAAGAAGGGGAAAATAATAGTAAGTTCTAATTCCGACGAATCTGGTTTTAGAATAATAGTTCTAGATGATGGGAAGGGACTTCAACTGGATGCCTTACGAGACAATGCGATCAAGCAAGGCTCCTATACAAAAGAAGAATTAGATACCTGGTCAAATCAAAAACTTGCCAAATTGTTATTTATGAAGGGACTTTCTTCGCAGACAGAAACAACTATTGACGCAGGTCGGGGCATGGGAATGGATATAGTTAGGCATGAAGTAACTAAAGCTGGTGGGAAAATATCATTATCCTATATTCCAAATAAACAAACTAAGTTCACAATAGTCTTTCCAAAGAAAATAGAATAGTAAATCTTATAAATATATCCATATAACAGGAGTAAATTATGACTAGCTTTATACTAACATATGAGTCAGTAATCAGATTAAGTTTTTTTCTGGGAATTTTTATTCTTGTTGCTCTTTGGGAGATTATTTCACCCAGACGCCCCTTAAAATATTCAAAACCCACCCGCTGGTACAGTAACATTGGAATAGTATTTATTAATAATATAATTGTACGTTTACTTTTTCCAGTTCTTGCATCTGGACTTGCAGCTCAGTGCTATGAAAAGGGATGGGGGATTTTAAATAATTATGAAATCCCTTCAATTATTGGTTTTACCGCTGCTTTATTAATTATGGATGGAGCAATATATATTCAACATGTACTTTTTCATACTCTTCCTCTTTTATCCCGATTCCATGGTATGCACCATACAGATTTAGATCTTGATGTTAGTTCCGGTGCACGTTTTCATCCTGTAGAAATTATAATATCTATGCTTATTAAATTATCTGTAATAAGTATTATAGGTCCAAGTGTAATATCTGTAATTATATTTGAAACTGGATTAAATATGGGATCAATGTTTAATCACGGAAATATATATATCCCGGTTAAAATTGATAGGATTTTACGATACTTTGTTGTTACTCCAGATATGCATCGAGTTCATCATTCAATTATTCGATCTGAAACAAATACTAATTTTGGATTTAATTTTCCCTGGTGGGACCGTTTGTTTGGAACTTACTGTGCCCAGCCAAAAGAAGGTCATGATAATATGACAATCGGTATACCAAAATTTAGAAACCCAAAAAATCTTCATCTGCATAAAATGCTAATTCAGCCATTTGTGAAAGATAAGAAAAGTGAATATTAATTATTCTCCATAAAAAATAAAAGGTGCCCAGTAATAAGGATGATTATATCTTCTTGAAGCAATAAATTTTCTCTTCATTTCTGACATTCCCTGGTTAAAGGTATAATTTTGATATGTAACCAGTTTATATAATCCAACCATAAATTCTTTTGTAGCATTATCTGCTACCTGCCACAATGATACAGACATACTGTTTGCTCCTGCAATAAGAAAAGCCTGGGCTAATCCTACTACACCTTCACCACCATAGATTTTTCCCAGGCCGGTTTCACATGCAGAAAGGTTTACAAAATCAGCTTCAAGATCTAATTTTACTATTTCATTTATATTTAAATAACCATCTTCTTTAAAAATATCCGGATCAGTTAAAACAAGAGCAGACAACCATGGTTTCTCAGGAAGAACCAGACCATGGACTGCAAAATGAATTATCTTAAATCGTTTAAGTACATTTTTTTCGGACAATTTTTTTACAAGGGACTCAGTTAAATTTTCCCCACTGTATATATCCTGAGTATCATATAAGGAACCAATTTTATCAATCTCAGAAATTGTACCTGGAAGATTATTCCATCTATTTATATTTAGAAAGGAATAATTGGAACTTGTTGATGTTACATCAAAACTTGCATAATCTGCACCACCAAATCCAATAAAATCTTTTCTGGCAGAAGAATAATTCCGGGTTTTGATAATTTCTGAAACAGCAAGTGACTGTATATATGAAATATCAAATTTCTCAACCAAATATCTTCCATCGGGCATAATAAAAGTTTCAAAAGGAAGAAAGGCAAGTATTCCATCAGGATTTATAATTATTTTTTTATATTTATTCAATTCATTTTCTATTGGAGCAATAAAATAATCATACATATAACGTCCAAGAGTATGTATTAGTTCTATATTTTCTCCCGAGATAAGAAGTAGTCGATAGTAGTTTACTATACTTTCAAAGTCAAGGTTTTCTATATTTGAATTTACTTTTTCTCCAGATGCAGAAAAATTACTGCCATATAAATTATTCAGATTATTGTAATTAGTAAGATCATCAATAGTAAATCGTAAACCTAAATTCTCAGGGAACAAAAACATTCCATCCAGTTCTGTTTTTGATATTGTTAAAACAGAAAGACGGGGTGTTGAACTACCGGCATAAGTTATTATAATTTCATCATTACTCAATTTATTTTGGACTGACTCTGTTCCCGCAAATGCCAGGGAATCAGAATTATCATATCCCAGCTGCTCAATTAAATACTTGGAGGAAGACTTTTCAATTGCATCAATTGCTTTATTGAAATTCCCATCTTCCAGATAGGTTGATGACAGCCATTGATACACATGAACTTCTGAAGAAAGATAATCCAGACGGTCTATTCCGCTTGCAGATAATCTTAAAGTCTCTTTTATTTCTATTGATTTTTCAAAATAAGGGATAGCTTCCTTTAAGCTGTTAAGATAAACATGAGCTAATCCCATGTTATAAAGACAGATTGATCTGTCTCCCTGACGATCAAAAATTTCTGTTAATGCAAGTGCTTCTGAATAAGAATCCAAAGCATCTTCATATTTTTCAAGAATATGATAAGCTCCCCCTATATGAATAAGTAATCGAATTATTTCAATTGTATTCCCATTCTCTTTAGCAGAAATCATTGCCTGCCTATAATACTGTAAAGCTGTTTTAACTTCACCAGAATAATAATATACTGTTCCCAAACTATTAACTATTGAACTGTAAAACAGTGAACTTTCTATCCCTGGTCGCTGTAATAAAGTTTTATATATTCTGATTGATTCTTCTAAATTATTTCGGGCATGCTCAATGCGTCCAAAGCCTATACTAATCTTAATTATGTTCTCTTGCATATTTTGCTTTTCAGCTGATTCTAATGCAAGATTATAGAATACTTCAGCAGTATCATATTTGCCCCAGGCAAATTCAATATTTCCAAGACCTTCATAGAGGGCAGGAAAATACTCAAACTTATTTAGCTTTTTTGCATATTTAAGAGCAGAATCAAAAGTATTATACGCATCAGACCAATTGTCTAAAGAATAATAACTATCTGCCAGATATGACCAGGCACTTAATAAGACATCCTGGATATTCTGTTTCATAGCTTTTTTTATAGATTTTTTAAGGTCTATAATAGCAGATTCATATTCAAACAGAGAATTATAAGCAATACCTCTCCATAAACTGGTATAAGCAGACAGATCCTCTTCTTTACTTAGTTTTAAATATATTTCCTCAGCATTATTATAAGATTCTATGGCATCTACAAACTTACCTTCCTCATATAAAACTGAACCTTCATTAAATAAAGAATTTGCCCGGGAAAAATCCTGAGCAAATAAAGGAGAAAAGCTTAAAAATAAAAAAGCAAATACTAATTTATAGATCATAATTATACTCTTATAATCATTCTATTTTAATATCCCTCTGCGCCTACATCACGGTGATCATTTCTTTCCAAAGGTTTAGCTTCATTTACAATTAGTTCTCTCTCTTCAATATTTTTGCCATTCATTTTTTCAATAGCTGCAAGTGCTTCCTCTTCTGTCGACATTTCCACAAAACCGAACCCTTTACTTCGACCAGAATTTCTAATTGTTATTACTTTTGCATTATCAACTGTTCCAAAATCAGTAAATAAATCTTTTAAAGTTTCATCATTCTGTGAAAAGGGAAGATTCCCCACATAAAGTCTTTTACCCATTTCTCTCTCCTGCATATAATTAATTTATTCTCTCTACATTATAATTGTAGTGATCTTCCTAAAGACAATACCATTCATTTGATTAAAATAACCAGATATTTTTAGTAAATTGCTTAATATCTTCTGCTTATTTATCTTCTCTTCTTTCAGGGATACTTCCCAGTTCCACTCTGTTCTTATAGAATTCTTCAGAAACATATAATCCGCAGAAACACTGCCCCCATTCTTTTATATCATTTTCTGCATAACGACAGGGACATGCGATATCTTTATTATTTTTACTTCCATCAGACTCTCTACAGGGGCAATGATAGAAACCATATCTTTTATAATTAACAGATAAACCTTCTTCAAGCTTTTGTCTAAAAACCTGATCAGGATTTATATACCATTGCTTATATTTTGCAGTAGCATCAATAAACTTACTTACTTTTGATTCACTAATTTCAAAACTATCTGCATGTGTATTAAAACCTGTAGCTGCAGAAGAAAATAAACGCTCCCATGCAATCCTTATAAATCCAATTTGATAATCATCTTCATTGATTACAAGAGCAGGAAGACTCATTATTTCATTAAATTTGGCTTTAAATTCTTCTTTTGCCCTTATCTTTAGATTTAGGTCTATTGTATCCATAAAAACAAGATCATATTTTATACTATTATCTTCCAAAAAACTTATTGCCCTTTTACAAAAAGCACAGGTGGATAGACCAAAGAGTTTTATATCACCTTTATCATTACCACCTTCTTTTTTTTCAAAATCAATATATTCAAACATAAAACCTCACCTTCATAGTATTATCATATATCCATAACATAATTATGTATTTAATATTTTTCCATTAAAAAATTGGAATAATGATATTTTATTGATATATTATATATTACAATTTTAATCATATACAGGAGAATTAAAAATGAAAACTTTGTTATTAAGCCTTTTATTGGTTCTTCCAGTTTCTGCAATATATGCATCAGGAGAATATGACAGCATAGTTTATGTTAAAGATACGAATATTGCTTTGGAAGGATATGATACAGTGGCATATTTTGAAAATAATAAACCTGTAAAAGGCAGTACACAGTGGAAAACAACATATAATGGAGTGGAATGGCTTTTTAGTGCAGAAAATAATCTAAAATTATTTCAGGAAAACCCGGACATATACGCTCCGGAATATGGAGGCTATTGCGCCTGGGCAATGAATGAAGGAGATTTGGCTCCTGGAAAACCTAAATACTGGGATATTATAAATGGAAAACTATATCTTAACTACAGCAGTTCCACCAGGAAAAAATTTCTTGCAGATCTGGATTCCATGATTAGTAACGCAGATTCGAAATGGCCGGAAAAAGAAGATCAATTGGCCAAAACTGTAATAGAGTAAAGTGCCAACTAAAGTTTTGCTTCATAATCAAGAGTTGACTTGGCTACTCCGAATCCTAATGGAACAGAATACCCATAATGTTTGAGAAACATTGCAATAATTGCAAAATGATGAACTGTATGTTCAATAAGGTATCTTAATTCTCTGCCCAGACTAGAACTTACTATAAACTCATTATTATTATTGGGAATATCTCCCTGATAGAGAGTTATCTTCTCGGTACCCTCTTTCAGTTCAAAAATAAGAAGTGCATTACTTAAAAAATTAATTCTATTAATTGCAGCTTCTTTATTTGTTTCAATTTCAAGATCTCTATTACGAAGGTCATAGTTAACCAGGGGAAACTGATCAATAAATCTGTCATAGAAATCTATAATATGTCTGAAGTGTTTTCCCACACCACTCATCCAGGGAGAATCTGAATCTTCGGAAAACACATAATGTTCCATGGATATTTTTTCCAGTATAACTACACCTGCAGACAACTGGCTTCTATTTTCTTCAATTAAACTTGTTAATATAATCTTATCCATGAAATCGATAGTATAACGACATATACGTGCTGTCAAGAATTACAATTTACGAGGCATAAAATATATTATAATAGATAATGCAATTACTATCATACCAAAAATACTTATAAAAGTAGGTGCATCATTTGGAAGTATAATCCAGCTTAATACAGCTCCGAATACAGGTATTAGAAACTTCCACATCTCTAATTCAGAAACCTTAATATTTGGAGTTTTAAGAAGAGAATACCATAAACTAAATGCTGTTGCTGTAAGAAAACTGAGCCAGGCTAAAGCAAGTATAAATTCCAGATTCCAGGAAAAGTCGGGAACACCTTCAACTGGAATAGAAATTATAATCAGTATAAATCCCCCTATCCATAATTGAGAGGAGTTTAAAATAATGGGATCTATTTTGCCACTAAATTTGGAGACTATAATACTGGAATATGCAGAAACAATTAAAGTTAGAATAAGAAGTATTATACCAAATAAATCCATAATCCCAACAGATTCCAGTATTTGTCTACCTGAAACTATAAAAATAATTCCAGATATACCCATTAAAATTGTAAAAA
>DAOVSY010000221.1 GCA_030633365.1 Spirochaetaceae bacterium
CCTGAAGGTGCAAAAGGTGGAGTTGCTATTGGTGGTGGATCACTATGGATGACTAATAATCATAGTTCAGAAGAGGAACTTGCTGCTTTAAAGTTAATAACCTATATTTCTGAAGATGAATCTCAGATTGCATGGCATAAGGGAACAGGATATTTCCCAGTTCGTAAGACTGCTATGGATCAGCTGAAAACAGAAGGATGGTTTAATGAGAATCCTAATTATCTAACAGCATTTAATCAGCTTTTGGATAGTCCTGAAACATTAAATACTTCAGGTGGACTTCTTGGTATATTCCCGGAAGCACGTGAACTTATTCAGTCTGCAATTCAGGAAATGTATGCAGGAAAACCTGTTAAACAGGCTCTTGATGAAGCTGCGGCTAAAGCTAATGCATCTATTGCTGAATGGAATGAAGTAATTCAATAAGTAAAATAAATCTTAATATTTATGGAAGCTGCCTATAATACGGCAGCTTCCTTTAATTGAGGACACAAATGAAACAGTCAACTTTTGACAATAAATATCTTCCATATGTTTTACTTATTCCTACATTTTTTATTCTTGTGGTTTTTCTTTTTTATCCGGCAATAGAAACTTTTAGATTAAGTTTATTCAAAATACACCCCTGGACAGGCGCTGAAAAATTTGCCGGCTTATATAATTTTATAAAAATATTTACCAATGGGGATTATTTAAGAAGTTTTGTCCTTTCTGCTTTTTTTGCTCTGGCAGTAATCGCTGCAGGGCTTTTCTTCAGTCTTTTAATATCTGTACTTTTAAATCAGAAAATAAAAGGAATGCGTTTTTACCGTACTTTTTTAATATGGCCATATGCTTTATCTCCGGCAATTGCCGGCGCATTATTTAATTTTCTGTTTAATCCGGCAAATGGTGTTTTATGCTATTTTACCGGGTTTCGTACATGGCTGACTGATCAAAATACAGCAATAATAGTAGTAATAATTGCAGCTGTATGGAAAAATCTTGGGTATAATATTATTTTTTATTTAACTGCTTTACGAAATGTCCCTTCATCTGCTCTGGAATCTGCATCGATTGATGGTGCCGGTCCTGTAAAAAGTTTTTTTTATATAACATTTGCATTTCTTTCACCAACAACTTTTTTCCTTTTTGTTATGAACACTATTTATGCTTATTTTGCAAGTTTCGGTTTAATAGACGTTTTGACGCAAGGAGGACCGGCAGGTTCTACCAAAGTGCTTATCTATTATCTGTATAAAGATTTTTTTGTTCATTCAAAAATAGGGTACGCTGCTGCTGAGAGCCTTGTATTATTCAGCCTTGTTGTTGGAGTTACAGTTCTTCAGTTTCGAACAGCCGGGAAAAAAGTCCATTATCAATAACAGCCAGGAGGATCAATTATGAGGCGAACAAAAATTAAGAGTATAAGTACACATGTTCTATTAATAATAAGTGTTTTAATAATCAGTCTGCCTGTTATATTAGCTTTAATTATAAGTACTCAGACAGAAGCGCAGGTTTTATCATATCCACCGGGATTAATTCCAGGTACAAACATGGTAAACAATTATGTATCTGCGTGGAATTCAGTTAATCTGGGACGAATGATTATTAATTCAACAATTATTGCTTTCGGGGTAATTATTGGTAAAGTTACAATGAGTCTGTTGGCTGCATTTGCCTTTACCCATTTTGAATTTAAAGGGAAAAACCTGCTTTTTGGACTTATTCTGGTAACTCTGCTCCTTCCTGTTCCGGTAAGAATAGTAGCTCTTTTTGATATTATACGAAGTATGCATTGGATAGATACTTATGCAGGTTTAATTATTCCCTTCTGGGCAAGTGCTACAAGTATTTTTATTCTTATTCAAAGATTTAAAACGGTCCCTTCCGAGTTAATTGACGCATCAAAAATGGATGGCTGTACTCCAATGCAGTATTTCTTTAAGGTTCTGATGCCCCTTACTAAAAGCACTATAGGTGCTTTGGTAGTTATTAATTTTATTTATATCTGGAATCAGTATTTATGGCCATTAATGGCTACTAATTCAAAAGAGATGCGAGTAGTTCAGGTCGGAATAAAAATGCTTATGAGTACAGAATCTACAAATAACTGGGGTGTCATAATGGCTGGAGTAATTATAACAATGATTCCACCACTGTTGGTATTTATAGTAATGCAGGAAAGTTTTATGAAAGGTTTTGCTTTACAGAGTGAAAAGTAGAGTTGTGACAGGAATATGATAAATGAAAACTAAACTTATAACTGCAATGGAGGAAGCTGTTCACAAGCTTGATAGTTATCCTTCTAAAAAAATTAGTCTTTTTCATCATAATGATACAGATGGACTTAGTTCTGGTACAATCCTTCTATCTGCATTTAAGATAGCTGAATATGAAATTTCAAGATTTTCTCTTGAGAAACCTTACCCTCAGGTTCTGGAAAAGATATTTTTTGAAAGTGGGCAAATTATAATATTTACAGATTTTGCAGGTAAGATAGCTCCATTGATTTCCCAATTAAACAGGGGAAGAAATCTGGTAATGATAATTGATCATCATCCAGCAGAAGAATCCGGAGATGAAAGTGTAATAAATCTTGATGGTGAACTTTTTGGACTCAAGGGAGATCGTGATATTTCAGCTTCTGCAACCTGCTTTCTGTTTTCAGAAGTACTTCTTAAGAGTGTTGGGAAAAATGCAGACTTTCTCTCGCATTTAGGTGCTTTGGGTGCAATTGGAGATGGTTTTTTAGTAAACGGGGCTCTTTCCGGTGTAAACAGGGAAGTTATGGAAATTGCAGAGAAAGGGAATTTAATACGTGTTGTAAAGAATACCCAGGGTGAAGAATATTTTATTAACCTTGGAGGAATTGAATATTCTGCAACCGATATATGTGTTTCTCTGGATACTCTGGGGGGTGTAGGGTACTACCAAAATGGTACAGCCTTGGGAATTGAACTTTGTCAGAAGGGTTTAACAACCACACTTAAAAAATTGATAGAAGAGTTGGATTTAAAAAAAGAAGAAATATTTTTAAAAGAAATTGATAATCTCAAACAGAAAATAAATACAACAAAAAATCTACATTGGTTTAATGTTCATGAGAGATTCAAACCCATGGGTGTAAAAATGATAGGTGTTTTTTGTAATTTAATTAAAAATATGGATTTTCTGGATAAAACCAAATATCTTGCAGGTTTTCAGACTGTACCTAATGAAGTTCCTGGTTTTGGTGAGATAGATTTTAATTCTACAAAAATATCTATGAGGGTTTCGGACTTTCTTACAGATGAAATCCGAAATGGAGCGGCTCCTGGTCTTAGCATGTTTTTACCAGCTGCTACCTATAAATTGGGAGGGTTTGCAGATGCCTGCCATGGATTATCTGCTGCAACAACTGTAAAGGTTGGGCAGGAAGAAGATTTAATTATTGAAATTGAAAAACAATTAGAACAACTGGGGAGAAACTAGAATGGGAACAGGCAAGGGTTTTGGAAAAACAATACTTATTGGGGATCAGTTTGTTCTGTGGGAAATACCAGCAATACTCTCAGCTATACCTTTTGAGACTTTATGCAAAGTTGAAAGGATTAAGTCCGGTTCAGGTTGGATATTAGAGGACAATCGAATTGAAGTTCCAGGTTATAAAAAAGCGAAAGAAAAAGATAGTATAGCTTCCTTTAATAGAATGGTGGAAGTTATGAAACTGGATCTTGAAAAAAATCCAATTAGAATTACTGTAGCAGGTGATCTTCTTGCAGGAAGCGGAGTAGGAGCCAGTGCCGCTATTTGTGTCTCTTTTGCAAGGGCATGTAATGAAGAGTTTGGCCTTGATCTGGATATACTTGGAATAAACTATGTAGCCTGGGAAGGTGAATTTGGCTACCACGGGCTTCCAAGTGGACTGGATAATACTGTATCAACATATGGTGGAGCAATTAAATATAGAATTAAAGATAGTATCAAGCAGTTCGAGCGTATTGATATTTCAGAGCCCATAGAAATAGTTTTAGGAAATAGTGGTGTAACAGCAAATACTGCTGCACTTAAGGGCTTTCTTGAAGAGCAGGAAAAAAATGATCCTGATCTATTTAATTCTCGTCTTGATACAATAAGAAACCAGGTGAAAGATCTTGGTGACTCTCTTTCCGGTGGGAATCTAAAAGAAACCGGCCGTATAATGAGTAACAACCATAAAATATTGATAGATATGGGGCTTTCCCATGAACGGCTGATTTACCTGTGTGATATGGCAAATTCCCTTGGAGCATATGGCTCTAAGGTGACAGGTGGAGGTAGAGGAGGGTATATGCTTGCTCTTACTCCTGGGAAAGAACTTCAGGATAAGGTGGCTTCTGCTTTTGAGGCTGAAGGCGTTCCTACTATAAGGACGACTATTGGCGGGAAACCTACTGATGATACAAAGAAACAAATTCTGACTTGAATGTAAGGGCAGCCACGAGGGTCGATAAATCGATCCTCGTGGACTGCCCCTACGTAAAACAACAGATATGTTTAATCCCAGTTAAGAAGTTTTCGTTCTCCTTCCAGATCCTTAAACCTTCTTATATCCTGGCTGACTTCCAGTATTCCTTTGTAAGAACCGGATTTATTGTGAAGAGCATAATAAGTAGTAAAAATCAATTTTTCTTTAAAATTAAACCAGAACTCTGCCTTTTGTTTTGTACCTTGTTTAAAGGTTGATATAATTTCATTGACTATGTGTACGCTTTCCGGAGGATGACAGTTTTGAACATCCCTTCCAATTATTGCAGATGATCTTGGGAAAATTCTATTTTCTGATTCAGAGAAAAATACTACTTTATCATTCTCATCAATCATAGTAATTTCTACATTTAGACTCCCAAAAATCATCTCCAACTGATCCATTGAGACTTCACCTGTTTCAGTTATAAATGAACATTCTTTTTGCCAGGAACCCTCTTTAATAATAATTTCAGGTTTTGTTGGTGTATCAATGAAAGTAAATGGAATTTCAAAACTTTGAAGATGCATTTCCTTCCAATCTTTTTTTGGGATTGTTTTTATGGCTACAGGGTAAATTATTCTATCTTCTTTTAAAATCATTCCAAAAGTTAAAAAAAAGAATCTTCCAATTTCAATATTTAGCTGATCCCAAATTCTTAGAGGGTTTTCTAAAATTAATATAATTTCTTTAAGACTGTTTCTAATATCATCATGGAGAGACCACATTACTTTTATGGGATTATAGTTATTCCAGTATTTTTCAATATATGGAAAGAGTATATTTTCTTTTTTTATATAATGTTCATCAAAGTCCAGTATTTCCAAAAACAGAGGGATTAATTTTTGTCGTAACATAGGATAGGTAAATGATTCGTCTGTATGATATTTTTTCAGTATCTGTTTAATTGCATTCATCTTTTCTTCAAG